>JAGBJE010000064.1 GCA_017934625.1 Pseudobutyrivibrio sp.
ATAGATTGGCTATTCAGCCAATCTATATCCTAGCTCTCTTATATTTTTCAAATCTTCTTCCATAGAAACACCCTTTACAGTAAGCATGTTTCCGGTGATGGTGGCGTTGGCGCCGCCGGTGAAGCATTTCATGCCAGAGTCCTCAAGGACATCGCGGCCTGCGGCAAAGCGGATAAATGATTTAGGCAGGATGAATTTGAAGATGGCAATTATTCTTCGAAGCTCTTCTTCTGAAAGCATTTCTCTATCTCCCATAGGAGTGCCCTTGATTGGCTTAAGCATGTTGATTGGGATGGATTCAGGCTGAATCTCTGTAAGGGCAAATGCCATATCGATTCTATCTTCCCAGCTTTCGCCTACACCGAATACGCCGCCGCTGCAAAGCTCTAAGCCTGCTTCGTGAACCATTTTCATTACAGCAATCTTGTCGTCAGTGGTGTGGGTGCTGCAAAGATTCTTGAAAAACTCAGGGCTGCCTTCAATATTGTTGTGCACTCTCTGAAGGCCAGCTTCCTTAAGTAACTGCAAATCCTCTTTATCAATAAGACCTAAGGATACGCAAGGCTTAAGGCCTGTATCCTTTACAATTCTTCTAATGTTTTCTGCAATCTGATTTATCTCAGCTTTGTTAAGTCGACGGCCAGATGATACCTGGCAGTATCTTGCAATACCAATTCCGTCATACTTCTTTGCGTCGGCAGCTACATAGTCTGCATCTCTTACTGCAAAGGATTCGATGTTAGCAGAAGAGCAGCTAGACTGAGCGCAGAATTTGCAGTTCTCAGAGCAACGGCCACCCTTTACACTGAGGATTGCACACATATCAAATTCATCCCCATTGAAGTGCTTTCTAAGTTCATCTGCACCAGCACATAGCTCTTCAAGTGGCGCGTCCACAAGCTTTAGTGCTTCTTCCTTTGTAATGTTTTCCCCAGCAATTATTCTGTTAGTTAACTCCTTAATATCCATAGTATTATTCTCCATTTACGTGTAAATCTTTTGTTACTTTTATAATCTTAAATCATAATAATGAAATGTCAACCATAAACAACGCAGAGGTTGACAAATAAAAATCCATTTATTATCATATAAATGCTTAAAAACATTTACACAAGGAGAAAATATAATGGATAACACTTTTAATCAACCACAGTCAAAACAACTGCTTTCTACAAAGCGTATGGTAATATGTGCATTGTTTGCGGCACTTTTATGTGTATCAGCATACCTTAGCATTCCAACACCACTTCCAATGGCACCAAAGATTACACTTATGAATTTCGTAATCTTTTTAATTGCTCTTTTATTTCCAGTTACAGAATCCTTCTTAATCGGATTAGTATGGTTCTTACTTGGCATAGTTGGACTTCCAGTATTCATCGGTGGAGGCAGCGGAATCGGATACTTAATCGCTCCTTACGGTGCATACACCTGGGCTTTTCCTATTGTACTCATCGTACTTCCACTTATTCGTGGCAAAAAGTACAACAGAGTTTGGTATACAATATGCGGTATCATCGGAGTACTTATTATCGATGTAATTGGTATGCTATATTTACAGCATTCAATGAGCTACGATTTCAAGACTGCATTCTTAACAGGATTTGTTCCATTTATTCCGCTTGATTTGGTTAAGGCAATTGTGGTGGCACAGATTATTCCTGCGTTTAAGAAGGTAATGGATTAGATATAAAATGTAGGTTGATGAGAGATTATTGTATTAAACCCTCATCAGTCAACTGCGTTGACAGCTTCTTCTCCGCTTCCGCTCCGGTCGGCTCAGAGCAGAGGTCCACTGGACCTCTTGAGCCCCAGAGTGAGAAGCCTTTTTTTCACAAATTTTTAATAGAGTATACAAGCAGTATTTGGTAAGATATTAGTAGAGTGGTTAAGGAGGTCATAATAAATGGAAATTACTATTTCAGACGCAATTAAATATATTGGTTGTGATGATAAGACTATAGATTTGTTTGAAAGCCAGTATCCAGTACCAAACGGCGTATCCTATAATTCTTATGTGATTTTAGATGAGAAGGTAGCAGTTATGGATACAGCTGACCCTCGTGTTACAGACGAGTGGCTGAATAACCTGGATGTAGAGCTTGATGGAAGAGATGTGGATTACCTGGTGGTTTCTCATATGGAGCCAGATCATGCAGGCTCTATTAAGGCATTCCTGGAAAAATATCCTAATACTACAGTTGTAGGAAATGCTAAGACATTTCCTATGATGGCTCAGTTCATGGATGCAAGCTTATTTGAAAGCAGAAAGCAGGTTGTAGCTGAGGGTGATACATTATCCTTAGGTGAGCATGAGCTTACATTTGTGATGGCTCCTATGGTTCACTGGCCAGAGGTAATGGTAGAGTATGAATCTAAGGAAAAGGTTTTATTTTCTGCAGATGGTTTTGGTAAGTTTGGCGCACTTGATGTGGATGAGCCATGGATAGATGAAGCCCGTAGATATTATCTTAATATTGTGGGTAAATATGGTGCTTCTGTGCAGGCATTGTTGAAAAAGGCAGCAAACCTTGATATACAGACTATTTGTCCACTTCATGGACCAATCTTGACAGAAAATTTAGGTTACTATATTAACCTTTATGACACATGGAGCAGCTATAAGCCAGAGGAAGAGGGGGTACTTGTTGTATCGGCTTCCATCCATGGCAACACTAAGAAAGCCGCTCTCAAGCTTAATGAAAAGCTTCAGCAGGCAGGGGTTAAGACTCAGTTTATCGATATCACAAGAGACGACGTGTCAGAGGCAGTAGCTTTAGCATTCTACTATGACAAGATGGTTTGCCTTGCAGCTACATACGATGGAGGCTTATTTCCTCCAATGCAGGATTTCCTACATCATCTTACAGCAAAAGCATACCAGAACCGTAAGGTTGCCTTCGTTGAAAACGGTACATGGGCCCCACAGGCAGCAAAGTGCATGAAGGCTATCCTCGAGCCAATGAAGAACCTGGAGTTCGTCGACCCCGTAGTAACAATCAAATCAACCCTAAATGCTTCATCCGAATCAGCTCTCGATACCCTCGTAGCAGCATTGAGCTAATTTGGGGTAAATTATATAGCAACTACAGATTTTAGATGAGCAAGAAGCAATAAGTTGTACGTAGACTCGGAAGGCGCGAGCAAGAGGGTCCCGCTCAGGTTCTTTGACATCAGTCAAAGGTTCTGAGATGGGAGATGGCTTGCGGAAGCTTTGAAACATTAGGAGCAACTTATTGCGCCACTTGCGGACCAGGAGGTGTAAATGGCAGTAGAAGTTAACCCAAGAAAAGTAGCGATAATTGGTGCAGGTTTTGTTGGCTCTGCAACCGCATTTGCATTATCACAAAGCAGTATGTTCTCAGAGATGGTCCTCATTGATGCAGACCATGAGAAGGCAGAAGGAGAGGCTATGGACATCAGCCACGGCACTCCATTCACAAAGCCGATTAAGATTTATGCAGGCGATTATGATGACATTGCAGATGCTGCAATCGTTGTTGTAACAGCTGGTGCAGGCCAGAAACCAGGTGAGACAAGACTTGATCTAGTTCATAAGAATGTAGGTATTTTTAAGTCTATCATTCCTGAGATTGCAAAGAGAGATTTCGGAGGAATCCTTCTTATTGTTGCAAATCCAGTTGATATTTTGACACTTACAGCACTTAAGCTTTCAGGCTTACCAGAGAATCGTGTAATTGGTTCTGGTACAGTGCTTGATTCAGCTCGACTTAAGACAGAGCTTGGAGAGCACTTAGGAATCGATAGCCGTTCAGTACATGCATTTATTATTGGTGAGCATGGTGATAGTGAGATTGCAGCATTCTCAAGTGCAAATGTATCTGGTATTCCTGTAAATGATTTCTGTGAGATGAGAGGTCATTTTAATCATGATGAGTCAGAGAAGATTATTGCAGATCGTGTAAAGAACGCAGCTTACGAGATTATCAAAAGAAAGCATGCAACATACTACGGTGTTGCAGTTGCTGTAAAACGTATATGCGAAGTAATTGTACGTGACGAGCGCTCAATTCTTTCAGTGTCTTCAATGATGCATGGCGAGTATGGTATTGAAGGTCTATGCCTTTCTATGCCAGCTATTGTAGGCGCAGATGGCCTAGAAACAAAAGTGCCTATTTCTCTTGATGAAGACGAAATAAAGGCACTTCAGGAGTCAGCAAAAACACTTAAAGAAGTAATTGATACAATCGATTTCACTGTTTAAAATATAAATTTATTAATCCAAATATTGCTCTTTGATTTGTTTTATTTCATCGAAGCACTCAATGAAAGCATCGACAACGGCTGGTGAGAATTGCTCACCCCGTTGTTTGATGATTTCTTTTTTTGCAATTTCTATATCCCAAGCTTGTTTGTATGCACGTTCACTGGTTAGTGCATCAAAAACATCTGCAACAGATACTATCTGAGCATAAAGTGATATTTCATTTTTCATGAGCCCCTGTGGATAGCCCTTACCGTCCCAGCGCTCATGGTGCTCAAGAGCAATAATTCTAGCCATTTCTATAATCTCACCCTCAGAGTTAGCCAAAATATCCCATCCATACTTAGCATGCATCTTCATAATTTCGTATTCTTCATTAGTAAGCTCGCCCTTTTTCTCGATTATTTCATAGCTTATAAGTAGCTTTCCCAAATCATGCATCATGGCAGCAATCTTAATATTCTCCACCTCAGCTTCGCTTAATCCCATAGTCTTAGCTAAAAGCTTGCTATACTCAGCAACTCTTCTTACGTGTTGGCCAGTTTCACCGGATTTTGCTTCAGATATTTCGGTAAGCTTAATGATGATATTTTCCTGGCTGGACTGGAGCCTTCTGTAATATTCATGCTTTTTTTCATATTCCTTTGCCACCGCTATTGCAATTCTTTCGTAGCCTAAGGCGAAAATACTACTGATTAATGCTAAGGTGTCAAGCCAAAATACATTTTCAACGTTAAGAATATCCGTGCCAAGCTCAGGGAATATGAAGTAAGCGGCGTATAACAAATCTAGAATATAAAACAGTCCTACAAGATACAGGAAAACATTTTTCCACTTAACAGCTTCTGTAGTGTATAGGAACTGAATATTTTTGCGAAGACTTAAATATACAATGAGTTGGAATATTGAATACCACAGTATGTAGCCTGGGTATGATATGGCAATTATAAGAGCTAGACGCTCGATACACACAAATTGCATGTACACAGTAGCTCCTAGAAATTTATACATGCCTGTAAAATGGCTGAAGAGCATTCCGCCAATAATGATGAATATTGCATCAAAGGTAATATTTAAAATGATGAAAATAATATTTGATTTATCATTGTAGCCTAAGTCTAAGATGAGAAATTTATATAGTCTCACAACCAGCTGCTCTCCAATTATTGAGACAAAAGAAGGCGACACAAGAACTCCTGTGAGAAATCTCTCAACAAGATATCTTTTATCCTTTCCATAAAGGACAACAAATATAAGATTAAAAATTGCAAACCAAGCTGCTGTGAGGAGCTTTGGCCAATATAGTTGTACAAGTTCTACCATAAATAATCCTACTTTGCCAAATTAAAACAAATTATCATATTGATGTTTTACCACTTAATTATGTCCAAATTATTATAAATGTGTTCAGAAAGTATAAAAAAAGTATTTTTAGTAATAAAAAGAGGATAATTGAGAATATTTATCTAAAAATATTGATTTAGAATATTGACATTGAAACTAAAATGGTTATTATATAGGAAGTTAGGTAAATATATTTAGCTAACTAGATTTAGTTAAAATGCAAAGGAGAAAAAATTATGTTTGAAATTGTAAAAGAAGTAATCATCGACACACTTAGCTGTGCAGCTGACAAGGTAACTATGGAGGCAAATCTTTTTGATGATTTAGGGGCAGATTCATTAGATGCTGTAGAGCTTTCTCTTGCAGTTGAGGAAAAGACTGGTATTACAATCGAAGAAGAAGCTATGGAAAATATCAAAACAGTTGCAGACATTGTAAATTATCTTGAGGCACATAAGTAATCATGGAATTAAAAGATATTAAAGAGCTTTTAAAAGCTTTCGATGAGAGTGAAAGCTCATATTTTTCACTAGAATTAGAAGATACAAAAATAAAGCTCAAAAAGCCATCTGAGACAGTTGCAGTTTCTGTGGCACCAGTTGCCCAGGCTGCTCCAGTGGCAATTCCACAGGTCGCAGCGCAGCCGGTTGCAACAGCTGTGGAGCCATCTGCACCAGAGGTTGAAGAGCCAAAGGAAGATGCAGATGGAACAAAGGTGTTAGCACCACTTGTAGGAGTATTCTATGCAGCACCTACACCAGAGGCCAGTGCTTATGTCCAGGTGGGAGATACTGTTAAGGAAGGCCAGATTCTTTGCCTTATAGAGGCAATGAAGATGATGAGCGAAATCACAGCACCAAAGGATGGCGTGATTAAAAAAATCTATGTAAAGAATCAGGATGTGGTTGGATTTGAAGACCCACTGTTTCTCATAGGAGACTAGAAATGTTTAAGAGAATATTGATAGCTAATCGTGGCGAGATAGCAGTAAGAATCATTAGGGCATGTATGGAAATGAA
>JAGBJE010000065.1 GCA_017934625.1 Pseudobutyrivibrio sp.
CCTTATATCTGCGATTAACGTTTTCAATAAGTCCCTCGAACACTGTAGGGTAAACACCACGGCCCCTTTGGCCCTGGTAGTGTACATCTACCGAACGGTCAAAACCGTGGATAAACATGTGTCTGATGTTCTCCGGCAAATCCTTATATGGAGTATCCAAAGAGAAATCATACTCCTTTGCAAGTGCTTCAAGAAGTGCGTGGGCAAAGCTGGTGTTCTTGTTAGAAGACTGCCAGCCGATTACCTGTACTGCACCTTCATTAAATGAAAGTGATTTATCAGGAATCATAAGGTCCTCATCAAATTCCATCTTATAGCCCAAACCAAAACACTCTGGGCAGGCACCAAATGGATTGTTGAAGGAGAAGCTTCTAGGCTCTACCTCATCAATGCTGATGCCACAGTCAGGGCATGAAAATCCCTCGGAAAATCGAATCTGCTCACCATCAATAACATCTACAATCATCAGACCATCAGCCAGCTTAAGCACAGCTTCAATGGAATCTGTGAGACGCTTTTCAATGCCTTCCTTTACAACAAGACGGTCTACAACAATCTCAATATTATGCTTGATATTCTTATCAAGCTTTATTTCTTCGGATAGGTCGTACACATTACCATCTACATTAACACGGACGTAACCAGATTTCTTAGCCTTTTCAAAAAGCTTTTCATGGGTACCCTTGCGGCCCCTTACAACTGGTGCAAGTAGCTGAATCTTAGTGCGCTCTGGAAGTGCCATAATGGCATCAACCATCTGGTCTACTGTCTGCTTGCTGATTGGCTTGCCGCAATTAGGGCAGTGTGGAACACCACATCTGGCGTACAGCAGACGCATATAATCGTATATCTCTGTAACTGTTCCTACTGTAGAACGAGGGTTGTGGTTAGTGCTCTTCTGATCAATAGAGATAGCTGGTGGCATACCTTCCATGTGCTCTACATTAGGCTTTTCCATCTGGCCTAAGAACTGGCGGGCGTAGCTGGAAAGAGACTCCATGTATCTGCGCTGTCCCTCAGCAAAAATAGTATCAAAGGCCAGGGATGATTTACCTGAGCCTGAAAGGCCAGTTAACACAACGAATTCATCACGTGGGATATCCAGGCTGACGTTTTTAAGGTTGTGCTCATTGGCGCCTTTTATTTTTATGTATTTTCGTTCTTTCATTTATACACCTCATACCCTCATCAGTCACCTACGGTGACAGCTTCTCCCTACTTAGGGAGAAGCCTTTAGAGGTCTCGTAGCATGTTTTTCAATTCTATCATCTTATCTCGGTATTCGGCGGCGGCCTCGAAGTTCAGCTCGGCTGCAGCCTTTTTCATCTTCTTTTGGATGTCAGCTATGAGCTTTTCAAGCTCAGCCTTATCCATCTCCTCAGGGTCCTTCTTAAACTGCATTTCCTTGTGAGCAATATCCTTTGAAATAGATATAAGCTCACGGACTGATTTTTGAATAGTCTTTGGAGTGATGCCATGTTCCTTATTGTAGGCCTTCTGAATCTCGCGACGACGCTCTGTTTCTGAAATGGCCTTTTCCATAGATTCTGTCATGGTATCGGCATACATGATTACATGGCCTTCGCTATTTCGGGCGGCACGTCCAATGGTCTGAATCAGTGAGCGCTCACTTCTAAGGAAGCCTTCCTTATCTGCATCAAGAATGGCAACCAATGTGATTTCCGGAATATCCAAGCCCTCTCTAAGAAGGTTAATTCCAACCAATACATCGAAAACATCCAGGCGTAAATCTCTGATGATTTCTGCACGTTCCATGGTATCGATATCGGAATGCATGTATTTAACCCGCACACCAAGCTCTGCCAGATAATCTGTAAGGTCCTCTGCCATTCGCTTGGTAAGTGTGGTAATCATTACCTTATTTTTCTTTTCAACTTCCTTTTGAATTTCGTTAAATAGGTCATCAATCTGACCCTCAACCGGTCTTACCTCTACCTCTGGGTCAAGCAAGCCTGTAGGGCGGATTACCTGCTCGGCGCGAAGCAGCTCGTGCTCCTCTTCGTAATCGCCTGGTGTGGCACTTACAAACATAATCTGGTCAATCTTTGACTCAAACTCGCCAAAGTTAAGTGGCCTGTTATCAAGTGCTGATGGCAAACGGAAGCCGTATTCCACCAGTGTCTTCTTTCTAGCCTGGTCGCCTGCAAACATGCCCCTTACCTGAGGAAGGGTGATGTGGCTCTCGTCTACTATGATAAGGAAATCATCATCGAAATAATCTATAAGACACTTAGGCGGTTCCCCTGGCTGCTGATTAGTCATGTGCCTACTGTAGTTTTCAATGCCGGAACAGAAGCCTGTTTCCCGAAGCATTTCTATATCAAAATTAGTACGCTCCGCTATTCGCTGAGCTTCTATCAGCTTATCCTCTGACTTAAAGAACTTAACCCTTTCATCTAGCTCTGCTTCAATACTGGCGCAGGCCGCGTTAATCTTATCCTGTGGAATAACATAATGGCTGGCTGGGAAAATGGCCACATGCTCAAGCTCACGCTTCACCTGCCCCGTCATAATATCCGTCTCGCAGATGCGGTCTATCTCATCGCCGAAGAACTCTATACGAATGCCGTAATCACTGGTGTTGGCTGGGATAACCTCAAGTGTGTCGCCACGAACCCTGAAGGTACCACGATCAAAATCCATATCGTTACGCTGGTACTGGATATTAATTAGCTCATGGATAACATCATCCCTATCCTTGAAATCACCTGGGCGAAGACTAACCATCATGTTCTGGAAATCGTCTGGCTCACCAATACCATAAATGCAGGAAACTGATGAAACTATGATAACATCCCTTCTTTCTGACAGGGATGCTGTAGCAGAAAGCCTCAGCTTATCTATCTCATCATTAATAGAAGAATCCTTAGCAATGTATGTATCTGTGCTAGGCACATAAGCCTCTGGCTGATAATAATCGTAGTAAGACACAAAGTATTCCACAGCGTTCTCTGGAAAGAATTCTTTAAACTCAGAATAAAGCTGGCCTGCTAATGTCTTATTATGTGCAATAATCAGTGTAGGCTTATTAAGCTGCTCAATAACATTAGCCATGGTGAAGGTCTTACCCGAACCGGTAACACCTAGCAATGTCTGCATCTGGTTACCTTCCTTAAAGCCCCTTACCAAATCCTCAATAGCCTGTGGCTGATCACCTGTTGGTTTGTACTCTGAATGTAATTTGAAATCCATAACTGGTCCTCGAAATCTACATTATTGTTAACAGTTCAATTGTTGATTGGCATTTTGGTTGTGCGCAATCGTATGTATTGTATTATATCATAGCCACATAATATGTCAAACATTTGTTTGTCGTTATTTATGTGTTGACTTTTTGGATATGGCGTGATATAAATAACGTCGTGTTATTCACAGGACACACCGCTGTAATTTTCTACAGCATCTTGCAAATATTCATCATGTACCTGAATACAGCCAGATACATGACTAGCTAAAGCCATGCAGCTACTAGGGCTATCGCTAGTTTCTATTGGATATATGCATTAATTACCCACAATCTTTCAAAACTTAATATTAGGTAATAGGATTAATCTTGGATATTGTTAAGTGGTTTTTCGATTTTTTCTATGTCGCTTATTTTTTCTTCTAATTGTTAAGTGCATTTCGATTTTCACATAAATACACCTACTAGCTTCTGAAAAAAGTTAAGTGGAATCAGCACTTTTCCAAATAAAACGCACTTTTTCAACATGAAATTAAGTGTTCTTATAGCATGTAGCATTTCCACTTAAATATATTATAAGTGTTTTTTTCAATATCCTTTTAAGCGCTTAACTTCTCCCTCAAATAGTGCGCTTTTTCTTAATACTGTTCTATTCCACTTAACTTTTTCAAAAGAGCAGTGCGTTTTTCTATCCATAATCGTAATTCCACTTAACTTTTCCGGGTAATCCCTATTACTCAGTTGGATTTAGCTCCGAATACCAAGCATTACTATGAATGTCAGAAAATAGTCATAACTTTCCTAAAATGCCTTTGAATATTAAGAGCTGATTTCCGATGAAAATTATGAACCTAAACAAATTATCTTTATAATCAGGAGTATTATTATGCTTTCAAAAACTATAACGCAAAAACCTACGCTTTTAAAAGCAGCTACCATATGGCCTAACAAGCCCTCTAAGAATTTAACTCGAGCTTACTCAACAGATGACAAGCTAAGTCTTATACATAGTTACATTATAAGCACTGAAAAGGCATTACTAAATGCCCCGAGTGGAAGAATTCAATTGCACAGCAGTAAGGGATATCCAAGATTCTATTATTATGAAAACAATGATTCTGTTGGAAAATATGTTTCAGCAAATGATTTGTTTCTCATATCATCAATCTGCCAGCGAGACTATAACAATAAAACGTTGCTTTTACTTTATAAACTGCAAAACGCAATTGCAAAAGGTATTGATGTAAATATTCCATATGAATTAGATAAAATATATCATGCCTTTAGGCCTGGAAAGAGAGAATTGATTAGCCCACTCATTACTCCAATTGAAGAATATATTAATCAATGGTATAGTACCTTTCCACCTTCCCAAAATAAATATCCCATGAGTATTAATCTAGAAACCAATAATGGGGAATTTGTACGTTCTAAATCTGAGAAAATTATTGCTGATAAATTGTTTGCAATGAATATTCCTTATGCATATGAACCTGCGTTAACTCTCAATGGAAAAACCAAGTATCCAGATTTTTTAGTTTTAAATCGTACCACTAGAGAAACCTATATCTGGGAGCACTTTGGTTTAAGCGACTCTAATGAATATAGTGACAATAATTTAGCTAAACTTGCCGATTACGAGCATTCTGGTTACTATCTAGGCAAGTCACTCATAGCCACTTTTGAATCTAAGGAACATCCTTTAGACTCTACATTTGTGGACAAAAAAATAGAGGCATTCCTTCTATAGGAAGCCTCTATATAAATCGCTGTCTTAGTAATATTTATCCTCGTCTTCTTTGGCGATGTCTTCGGCTGACATGTACTTGCGGAAGACTTTCTCAAGGATAGGATGAAATGCGCAGGCGAATAATCCCGGTGCAAACACGATTAAAATCATGAATCTGTACATCAATAATAATCCAAGGATAACAACACCTACTATTGCAATTGACCATCCGATATTTGCAATCATGAAGATTGCGGAGACTTTGAACGATTCCTTAAAGCTGTTTTCAAATCTTGCGATGTAAGCAAAATGATAGATTGCCCAAACAATAGAAAATACCATCAATACTAAAAAGAAGATTGATGCTGCTGCAATTGGGCTATCAGCTGGAATGAAGTTTCTGGTTATGTAAATATCGCCTGCAAGGATTCCAAACAATACCATAAAGATTAACCAGGATAATGTGGACTGCTTAAAGTTATCTTTGAAAGAATGGAAGAACTCTGTAGTGTAACCACGGCCTTTGTAGATGCACTTGTGTGTTGCGTAGTATAATGCTGTTGCGCTGGCTCCAATTGTAAATATAGGTAAGGAACATACTAGAAAATACAGTCCCACAAGTATTACATCTGTTGCCTTTGATATTCCCTCAAAAAATCTACTGTTAAAAAACTTTCCCAAAACCTTATTCTCCTTCTTCTATTTCATATAGTAATTTATAAAAATTCTCCATGTACTCTTCGCTGCCACTTAAATCTGCAATAACAAGATAATTGGTATTGTCATCTAAGCCAAAGTATTCATGGATTGGACTATCTGAAATATCAACAGCCACATTGCCAGAGTAGGTGTTACCATCATCCCCGACAACTGAGGCCTCGTAAAGCTTATCATCGGACCACTCGGCTAAAAGATAGTCTGGGACGAGCTCCTCGATGGCTCTGATAGCACCCATATTTACCAGATAATCAACGCCTTCTTTATCCGTAAATGCGAAGTCAAGCTGACCAGACATTACATAGATATCAAGGCGATTGCCGTAGCCGCCCATGTTGGCGCTTTCATCTGTGTAAAGGTCTGCAGTGATGTTGATTCCATCATGCTTGGCCATGTCTAATGTATCATGAAGAGTGGTGTTTAATTCCTCGTTGAACTGACTGGAATTAATAACCATTCCGTATAGACGATACTGCACATAAGTGAGGGCATGATGAACGCCCCAGGTAATTGCGCCGAGTATCAGCACGATTACTAATATATGTAGCTTGTAGTATGCCCAAATGTACTCCAGCTTCTCGCCAAAGGACATTTGTTTAAGCTTTGCCTTTTCCCCTGCCCAAGTCTTTTTAACTGCTTCTTGTTCTTTGTCTGTATATGCCATAATTCCTCACTCGCCAGTTACATTAACAAGCATTTATTTACTACGTTCAACCCATGTTCCACTTTAGTAAATAAATAGCTTGTTACCTACTGGCTACTTCCAATTTACGTCTAAATCATATCCTAGCGTAAAAAAACGGCTACCGCAATACACGGTAGCCATTTTTAATAAACATTTAATAATAAGGGTTGGCGCAGCTATTTGAAATTTGCCTTCGGCAAAAGCTGCTCCAGTATAGCAAACAATCAAACAACGTTTTATTATTTGCTATAGTTTTAGATATCAAGAAGCTTAGCGTATGCTGCAAGAGCATCTGATGTATCGCCTGCAAGTACCTTCTTAGCAAGTACCTTACCAAGCTGAACGCCTTCCTGATCGAATGAGTTAAGATTCCATACGAATCCCTGGAACATAACTTTGTTTTCGAAGTGAGCAAGAAGTGCACCAAGTGTCTCAGGTGTAAGCTGCTCGCCTACGATGATTGAAGAAGGTCTGTTGCCCTCGAAGTATTTGTTTCTGTTATCATCATCCTTACCGCAAGCAAATGCCATGATCTGAGCAGCAACGTTAGCCTTAAGCTTCTGCTGTGATGTGCTGCCTTCGATAACAACATCTGTTGCCATCTGGCTCTTCTTGAAGCCAACGAACTGAAGTGGGATGATGTTTGTTCCCTGATGTAATAACTGATAGAAGCTGTGCTGACCATTTGTACCAGGCTCTCCAAAGATAACTGGGCCTGTTACGTAATCAACTGGCTCACCAAATCTGTTAACGCTCTTACCGTTTGACTCCATGTCAAGCTGCTGTAAGTGAGCTGGGAAACGGCTTAAGCCCTGTGAATATGGAAGAACTGCTGTTGACTCGTAGCCAAGTACATTTCTCTCATAAACACCGATAAGTGCATCAAGAAGTGCTGGGTTCTTGCGGATATCAGCGTTCTTTGCAAGAGCATCCTCTGCTGCTGCACCATTTAAGAATCTAGCGAATACATCTGGACCAAATGCAAGTGAAAGCACTGCGCCACCTACTGAAGATGTAGATGAGTAACGGCCACCGATGTAATCATCCATGAAGAATGCATCTAAGTAATCAGATGACTTTGCAAGTGGTGATGTCTCAGATGTAACAGCAATCATGTGCTTGCTTGCATCTAAGCCAGCCTTTGCAAGGGCATCCTTAACAAATGACTCATTTGTAAGTGTCTCAAGTGTTGTACCACTCTTTGAAACAAGGATAAAGATTGAATGAGCAACATCAACGCCTGCAAGTACTGCTGCTGCATCGTCAGGGTCTACATTTGAAATGAAGTGAGCCTCCATCTTGAATGTGCCTGTAACCTTTGCCCAGTTCTCAAGTGCAAGATACATAGCGCGAGGGCCAAGATCAGAACCACCGATACCAATCTGAACTACTGATGTGAACTTCTCACCCTTCTCATTAACGATTTCACCTGCATGAACCTTGTTAGCGAAATCAGCGATACGCTCCTGCTGCTTTACATAGAAATCTCTCTTGTTAACGCCATCAGCTGTAACATCATCTCCAAGCTGACCACGTGTAAGCTGGTGAAGAACTAATCTCTTCTCACCTGTATTGATAACCTCTCCGTTGTAGAGGGCTGCATATTTGTCAACAAGCTGTGCCTCATCAGCAAGCTTTGCAAGTGCATCAA
>JAGBJE010000066.1 GCA_017934625.1 Pseudobutyrivibrio sp.
ATATCAGGAATACAAGATAAAAGGATATAACATCATTATGAGGAATAACATAGGATTAAATAAAAAAAGAATACTGGCCGCTCGCTACGCAACGCGGCCGTTTAGCTCCGCAAAAGCGGCCGAAGCAGGGCGCCATATGCAGTATATGAGTGTAGTGAATTTCATTCTATGGGTGAAATGCATGAGAATATAGAATCAGTGGATGAAGCAATCAAAATCTGGGAAGGAATCCCGGCAACAAGGATGAATGGCATAAAGTCCATTTCTGTAGTTGTTGGTGAAGGCTGGGATTCTACGGAATTTGAGGCGGTAGTTGGGAAAAGGATGGATTTGGAGATGCTTAATTATTATTCGGAAGTCACAGCAAATCACCGAGCTATGGATATGATTAAGGAGCTACAGGAAAAGATTGCTGATTTAGAGGTGATTGGAGAGATGCCAAATCAACAGGAAGCCCCTATTGTAAGACCAAGACGCCACAGATAGTTTTTGTAGAGTTCCCCCTGGGAGATGGGAAGGGGGGCTAGGGGGTAGGAATGGTACCATGATAAAAACAGAATAAAAATTGCAGCTTAAACGCCTGCGAAAGCAAATCCTTCAGGAAGAAATCTTCTTGGAGGATTTTTTTTGAAAAAATTTTAGTAATCAGTTCTGACTCGTTCCAAATAGTAGGTAGAAAGAAAAAATTTTTGCCTTGATTTAGTAATGAGACATTCTGTGACCCAAATGTATTAGTAAAGGGATAAAAAAATATTTTCTTCCCGGTTTAGTAATGGGACCGAAAGCACCCCAAATGTATTACAAAGAAATTTTTATTTTTCAAAAATTTTTTCGGATTAGGGGCTTATGTGTCCCACATACTTAACAGAAGCAAAAGTAAAGCACCTTGACAAGTGAATATTGGTATTTGGAATTGTTGGACGAGTTTTAAGAAAAGGAAGGAGGTGATCTGCATGAACAAAGACCTAACAAAACCGGCTGGCGATGATCTTAGTATTGAGCTTCAGCAGTTGAGAATGCAGATCGCCGCCTTGAAAAAATCCAAAGATGAATGTACACTTACAGAAGCCGGCTCTACGTATTTAGACGAAATGACTAAGAAGCAGTTTAAATTAATAGAGCAAAAAGTATTATTGGTTCACGATAATGCTATCCAGACCGGCACTCTCAAGAAACGAGGGAAAGAAAAGACTTACTATCAGACGAGGCTTAAGAACGATAACTCTGTTCCACGTTCTTACTCTTACGAAGGACTAATCGAAAAGTTATACGCTTATTATTTTGGCGGAGATATCTTAGATGATTATTCCTTTAAGTCACTTTTTGATTTGGCACTTGATGAAAAGGTAAGAACCGAGGCTCCGAAGGAAAAGACCATCCGTGATTATGAAAGTTCATATAAAGCTTTTATCACAGATGAGTTCGGTTCCAAGGACATCCGCTATATGACAAAGGCGGAACTTATGGAGTACATGCAGGTTATTACTCAGACAATGCATCTGACCAAGAAGCGTTTCTACAAGTTCAAAGGAGTATTAAATTTAGCTTTCCGATATGCTGCAAGTGATGATCACGGAATCATCCAACGCAATATCATTCCGGAGGACAATACACCTTTCATCAGAAACTGCAACGTGGGCAATGACAGACCTGAGGAGAAAGCTTTTCAGCCTCACGAGATAGAACGAATCCGTACATACCTCTGGAAGCGCGTTAACACGCTTAAATACGATGTAAACGGATACGCCATACTATTTTCCTCACATACGGGAGTAAGGCAGGGAGAGATACCTTCTCTGCGTTGGGAAGACATTACCGACAAGATGATACATATCCATTCTCAACAGAATGATCATATCACCGAAAACGGTAAAGAATATTACTACAATCCAACCACAAAGAATGAGAAGGGCGATAGCAAGAACGGACGATACATTCCTCTTACAAAGGATGTAAAGTACATCTTAAGTGAACTAAAGAAAAAGCAGGAAGCCTTAGGCATTCATTCCGAATGGGTATTCTGCAAAGAAGATGGCACTTGGACTACTACCGTAGCCTACTATGAAAGTCTTTATAAGATTTGCATAGAAAAGCTCGGACTTGGTCTTAGTAACAATCATGCTTTCAGAATCGCACTCAACTCTTATGTATTAATACCTATGGGATTGAATCCGGCTGAACGCGCCAGAATACTTGGACATTCTGTAAAGACAAATCTAGAGAATTACACCTTTTCAAGAGACAAAGAATACCTTAATGAGATTGGTGACATTTGGGACGCTTTTAACGAAAACGCAGGAATATCAAGGGTTTCGTAGGGGTCAACCGGGGTCAACCACTTTTCATTAAAAAGCAAAACCCCTGAAAGCCAATACTTTCAAGGGTTTCACCAAAAAAATCTTAATGCGGAAGATGGGACTTGAACCCACACGACTGCAATAGCCACAAGATCCTTAGTCTTGCTCGTCTGCCAGTTCCGACACTTCCGCGTATAAATATTAAGTTATAAAATGCGGAAGATGGGACTTGAACCCACACGACTGCAATAGCCACAAGATCCTTAGTCTTGCTCGTCTGCCAGTTCCGACACTTCCGCATGTCCTTCGCTAATTAATATCTCTCGCGACGACTCATTTATAATAGCGCCCAAAGCCCATTTCGTCAACACTTTTTTGCAAATTAAAGTGTCGAATTTTTAAACACCAAATCTGAATATTCTGACACATATTAGTAACTGTCCCTTATTCTATTCCGTGTTCTAGTAAATACTGGTGCCATGGCTCGTAGCAGGCGCCCTTTAGATGAACCCCATCTCCTGTGGTTTCAGCCTTAAGATTACCATTTTCATCATCAACAGCTTCGTTAATATCCAAATAGAAAACAGTGCGATTATCTGCTAAACCTTTTATAGCTTCATTTCTAATATTGATATTGGTATTGTTGTAAAGTTCATCAATAGTATTCTTTTCTTCGGAAACATGCATGATGCTGTTAATGAAAATAGTTGCATCTGGTTGAAGATATCTTAAGCCTTCAATCACCTGTGCATACACTTGACGAAAGCGCTCTTCATCACCAGTACCTAACTCATTGATGCCTACCATTAGATAAATTTTGGTAAAATGCTTACCTTCTAAAGCTTTTGCAATGGACATTGTTGTTCCATCTTCCGCTTCTATCCACTCCTTATTTCTGATATCAAAAATAGTAAGAGATTTCTTAGCAAAAAATGTAGCTCTGGTATCTATGGCCTCACAATACTGAGACAATCCAACCATTCTGGAATCGCCAATAAACAATGCATCATCAAAATATGTATCATCCACAGTAGTAAATTCTTTTATTTCTTTTTTATTTTCTAAAGCTGTAGATACACTGACAGAATCCTCAGTAGAATCTTCATTAAGGAAAACACTTGTCCATGGGTACACTCCATCAGCCATTGCCTTAAAAGCCACAGCCTCCATCGGAAGCTTTACAGGATTGCTGTAGTAATCCTTGTAAACAGAATCTCTCAAACAAAAAGAAGTAGCTGCTATTCCAATAGATGAAATTGTAATTAAACTAAGTAATAAAAAACCTTTTATTCTCATAACATCACCTAAAATCTAAGATACATAAACGGATTACCCGCTGAATTAGATAAACTAAAAATACCAATCCAAAACATTATAAATATAGCTAACACCACACACACGTTATCCTTATGCTTGTTATAAAATGATGTGAATACTGGAATGGTAAATACAATACCAAGTAATAAATAAATCCAGTAATCCTCAATGTAATAAACTATATCCTTTTTATTAACAGCCACGGAAATATCCACAACAGGAAACATCCTAAGCAGATATAAGCGTATATCTGAAAGTGAGCGGATTGCAAAAACTATCCATGTAATTGGAATTATAACAAGCACATTAATTCGGCCAATCACAGCCATAATCTTAGGAAAATGGCTAAGCACAAACTTCTCAAAAACAATGATAATACAAATAGACATGGCCCATATAAAAAAGTTTGCGGTATATCCATGCCATATTCCAGTGAGGAACCAAACTACAAATATGTTAATGATGGTACGATATTTGCCCTTCCTGCTACCACCTAAAGGGAAATACACATAATCCTTAAACCATTCCCCCAGGGTGCTATGCCATCTTCTGTAAAAATCAGAAATTGATGTTGCAAAATATGGCTGATTAAAGTTTCTAATAAATGGAAATCCTAGCATCACGCCTATGCCTGCAGCCATTAAAGAATAACCCCAAAAATCAAAATACAAATTAAGTGAATAGGCATAAGCTCCAAGCCATGCAAGTGGTGTGGAAATACTTTCATAGCCTATTACCTTTAATTCGCTCCATAACACAGCTAAATGGTCCGCTATAATGATTTTCATAAAAAGGCCCAGGGCCATCAGCTTAAGTCCCTCTTCAATCTGAGTCAAGACCTTGAATAATCGTTCTTTCCTTGTCCCCTCTGTTTTAAGCCACATAAGATTGTTTTCAACGTAGCTAAAGCGAGCTATAGGGCCAGAGATGATTTGTGGAAACATAAGAAAATAGTCAGTAGCTTTAATAAAGCTAACCTCTGTAACCTTTCCTCTGTACAAATCCACCTGATATGAAATCATTTTGAAAATGTAATAGCTCAGCCCAAGCGGGATGATTAAAGACAAGCCTGCCAGCTTAGAAAACTTAAAAAGCCCTAAAACAGACACATTAACTATCACACTAGCTGTAAGTGCAGTCTTAGAGCCAGATTTATTAATCAGCTGTGCAAATAACAGATTAAATGTAGTCATTGCAATAAGCACTAAAATAAGCCTTGGCTCATTAAAATAATAAAAGCCAAGGCTGCCTAGCAACAAAGCCCACTTCCTAAGTGAAGCAGGCACAATATAATATATAATCAAAAAGATTGGAAGCAATCTAAAAATAAAATTCAAATCTGAAAAGGTCATTGTTATTCTCCCGTAATACCCTTATTCTTCCTACAGTATACAATAACCTTCTTGATTTTTCTCTTAATATTTATAAAGATTTACTATTTTTCTTTTAACGAATTCTGATATGTATCAATCACAGGATATAGAGCACTATTAGGATCATCTATCATCCTGATTGTTGTATCAAGCTGAAGCAATTTGGATTGATTCTCATCTCTCATCTCCCAATTTGGCAAGCCATCTCCATTTGGATTACCTGTCTTTGCAAAATTAACCCAGTACTGCTGCATGGTATCAGACAGTTCATAATCCTCTCTACTGTATAGCCCTGGATGACGCCAGAGATTGCCATAAGCATAAGGTAGTTCTCCTGCATGATAGTTGGATAAACTATCATTTTCCTTAGTGAAATAGTATTCATAGGCAGGCTTTCCCTGCTCAATCATGTAATTATTCCACAGATAATGTGAGTAACTGAACCATATTGCAGAATAGGCTTCATTCAAAGCGCCCTTGGCATCTCCCATAGCATCTACTATGAAATGCTGATCACGCTTAGGTGAATCTGCCGGGACCACCTTGGCCATTTCTGATGCATATTCATCTAAATCCTCTGCAAGAAGCTCCTCGTAATTTTCAGCTGTTGCTTTTATGCCTAGATTAAATGCATCTGCTTCCTTTGCGTTAAATCCATTCAACAGCGCTTTCTCATGGTTTTCACCCTTTTCGTAGGTGAGATAAGGCTGCTCCACAATGGCATATCCATCTACGGTCATTGCAGATTGATTACTTGAAGTTTCTACAAGCTTATCTGCAGAAATATCTCTTAGCTCATTTGAGCTATTAACTCCAAACTCTTGACGTACTAAATCTCCCTGCTCTACCGCCTCATCATAATCTCTAAAGGTATGAAATGGTTTATATGCAAGTATTCCACTGGACTCTGCTATTGCATAGTTAAACAAACCTTTGGTAATAGGTGAAACACAGATAGCATTAACACTGGAAGAACCAGCCGATTCACCAGCAATAGTAATCTGATTAGGGTCACCACCAAATGCAGCTATGTTTTCTTTCACCCAATTAAGTGCTGCGATTTGATCAAGCAATCCGTAATTTCCAGTTGTTCCATTAGGGGATTCTTCCTTCAAATCATCAGCAGTATAATAGCCAAAAACACCTAAGCGATATGCGAAATTAACAACCACAACGCCCCTTTTAGCCAAATTCTCTCCACGATATTCTGTGTATGAAGATTGACCTGTAGTAAGGCTTCCGCCGTGAATGTAAAAAATAACAGGAAGTGGCTCATCATAACTTTCCTCAGGTGCAAATACGTTTAGATATAGACAGTCCTCACTCATAGGCTCTACGTATTCATCACCAAGCTTCACCTGATAATCATGCCAGCCAAGAATATGGGAAAGACTATCATATAAAGTGTTGCTTCTAGGCTGCATAGCCATAGGACCAAAGGCATCGCAAGCTCTAACACCTTCCCAAGATTCTGGGGCCTGTGGCTCTTTGAATCTAAGCTCTCCCACAGGTGGCTTAGCATAAGGAATACCTGCATACACCTTCACCGAATGGTCTGCATTATAAACACCAGTCAAATCCCCCTGTGTGACATGTACTACCTCTGTCACATCAGGATTTTTATTATCCACTGCAGGAACATTCTTGTATGGTGGGCTGGTCATAAGATAATTAATACAAAGAATAGCTATAAAGGCTCCCCAAATAATAAATTTAGTTCTAATGTTAAGCTGTCCCATATTTGCAAGACTCATCCTTGCTATGATTGCCGCTACTGCCGCAACT
Organism: Pseudobutyrivibrio sp.; assembly: GCA_017934625.1. GTDB lineage: Bacteria > Bacillota > Clostridia > Lachnospirales > Lachnospiraceae > Pseudobutyrivibrio. The sequence continues at coordinate 6,773 of JAGBJE010000066.1, forward strand.
ACCCCAATAATCCATCCTAAAATTATATTTTTGGATAATTCTAGAATGATTAAATATAGGATTGTCAAAAAAATAATTAAACCTGTAAACAACATAAAAGCTCCTCTATTAATTCTACGCAATTAGATTTTATACAATCTATTATAGATGGATTTTTTGCTTATGGCAAGCAATTTTATTTCAGTGCAGCCTGAACAACTGCAACAATGTAGCACCCTTTTGGGTGCTTTTTGTTTGTCAACACTTTTCATTATGTAAATTCTCACAAAACATCTTGTCGAACATTGAAATATCTGACAAAAATATATTTAATTGCTAAATTGACTTGCAATTTGATATTAAGGAGCTATAATAGACTTATCAAATGACAGATAAATAAATTTTACGAAAGGAAGGTACGGTCCACCAGAGAATTAAGTTAGTAATTATTTAAAATCTAGGAATTGGAGGTATAGTCCACCAGAGAATTGAGTTTTACACGCGACAATGTAACTGATAAAAAATAGATAGATTGAGAGGTATAGTCCATTGGGATCGATAAATAGGGGCGGCACCAGTTAGGAATCGGTTGATTTCGAATTGGTGTCGCCCGTTTGTATGCAGAAGATGGGACTTGAACCCACACGATATTGCTACCACAGGCACCTGAAGCCTGCGCGTCTGCCAATTCCGCCACTTCTGCGAACATTTAGTATTCTATAGAATTTCCGCCTCTAAGTCAAGGCTTTAGAAGGTGAAAATCAACAAATATCATCAGAATCTAAGATGATTGTAAATGGACCGTCATTTAAAAGTGACACTTTCATATCTGCACCAAACTCTCCCGTTTCAACATGGAACTGCTCGCGACATTTTTCAACAATATATTCGTACATTTCGTTTGCCATATCAGGAGCGCCAGCTTCGATAAATGATGGGCGATAGCCCTTCTTGCAATTTGCGTACAAGGTAAACTGAGAAATCAAAAGCAGCTCTCCACCTACATCTGTAAGCGACAGATTAATCTTGTCATTCTCATCATCAAATATACGAAGGCCTAAGAGCTTCTTAACCATCTTATCTGCGACTTCTTTTGTATCGCTATCAGAAACACCTATAAGCACCAAAAAGCCCTTGCCAATCTTACCTATCACATTACCATCTACTGCTACCGATGCCTCAGTTACTCTTTGTACTACAAACTTCATAAATATATCCTCTCTTAATCTCTTAATTAGTTACTGCACATACTGCATGAGGTTTAATTACTGTATCACTATCCTTTGATAATGCTACTACTTCCCCACTCCATATATCAATCCATTCTAAGCCCTCTACGCAAAATTCTGCTGCATTAAGCTCTTTAATATAATCCTTTAGATAAATATCTTCCTCTGAAAGATTAAATAGGGCAACTGCCTTTTTGCCTGTGCCAGCATTTTCTGTAACCCAAATAGCATGGTCATCGTCCCTTGCCACCTGGCGCGCCTTAAATCCATCTGCCATAAGTGAAAGTAAAGCCTTATTAGTAAGCAGTTCCAAATCCTCAGCTGAAAGCCTGGTAAGCTCGGCACCTATCATAAGAGGTGAGCGGAACATGCACCAAAGTGTCATCATAGTGCGAGCCTCATCCATGGTGAAATTAGAATGACGTTCATTATTAAAGCCTGCTCCTACCATTCCTATTGGTAACATATCACAATCAGGGAAGCAGCCAGCTTTCACATGATCCTGCCACATTTCGCAGCGCCAAAACATGTTTTTTAGAAGTTCCCATTTATCCCAAAAATCATCTGTGATACGCCACATATTAGCATTATCACAGTAATGAAATGCCTTATCAATGTGAGCTGGTCCAGGTGATAAGCTAAGGACGATTTCACGGCCAGATTTCATTATTGCATTATGAAGCATTCTTGTTTCGTGCCAGCCACTGAAATTATCATCCCTGTACATCCATGAGTCACAGATGTCATCACATTTAATAAAATCTACACCCCAATCAGCATACATGCTAATAAGTGAATCGTAGTAAGCCTGGCCCTCCTTGCAATCCCTAACACCGTACATATCAGGATTCCAGCCACAGATGCTAGATGGATCTGCAATATCAGCAGCTGTTACATTAGTACCTTTAACTGGCAGGTGACGTTCTGCTGCAGCACGTGGAATGCCACGCATAATATGAATACCAAACTTGAGCCCTAAACCATGGCAATAATCTGAAAGTCCCTTAAACCCTGCGCCATTTACAGAAGATGGAAAACGCAATGGGCTAGGTATAAACCTGCCGTACTCATCAATCTCATCATCTCCAAATGGAATATACTGATATTTGTCACGCATAGTAGCAGCATCATTAGAATACCATTCGATATCTACAACCACATACTCATAGCCATACTCCTTCAAGTGCTTAGCCATGAAATCTGCATTAGCCTTAACCTCTGCCTCTGTTACAGCAGTATCATAGTAGTCGTAGCTGTTCCACCCCATAGGTGGAGTGATTGCAAAATCATTTTTTGTCATTACATTATCCCCCATAGTAATTATTTTTCCTTAATGATAATTGTCATCATGTATCTGGAATCATCTGGAATAGTCATAGCACTATTGTAAATTTGTTCCGTCTCCATTCCACAATCAACTACCGCATATACGATAATTTTACCAGCCTCTTCAAGTGGTATCAACCTTTCTTTTATAGACGAAATATTACGTCCACTCTTCATAATAATCTTAGTTCCAGAAAGCTTTAGCTCCTCATCTAAGTTCCCTTGGCCAGAGATAATATGTATATTCTCTTCACTTTCACTAAGAAGAATGCCAGCTGATGCTGCTGAGCCAGTAAATGAAGTGATTCCATTTATTATCTCTACTTCTATTCCATCCTTTTTAGCAAGCTTCATGATATAGCCAAAGGTAGAATAAACAGTAGGATCACCTATGGTAAGAAAAGCCAGGTTGTAGCCATCAAGTAAAAGCTGCTTGTATTTCTCATAAAACTCCTTGTGGATTGTGGCTAGGCGCACTTCATCCTTTGTCATTTCAAAATCCAGGCTAATTGTCTTTTTATATCGTATTTCCGGTACAACAGGAAGAGCTATCTGATAGGCTCTGCATTTATCCTTATCTGCCTTAGGAAGGCAAATAACATCTGCTTCCTTAATAGCCTTAACCGCCTTTAGGGTAAGCATATCCGGGTCTCCCGGTCCTACGCCTATTCCAAATAATACTCCAGCCATATTTGACCTCCTACTATCTTACATCAAAAATAAGCTCCAGATAGTAGGCATCTTAGATTCCATTACTATCCACAGCATAAAATATACCGCAGATAGTAATCTCATACTGATTCATTACTATCTATAGCTTAAAATAATCCCTAGATAGTAGTTTACTCTAAAATCACTACTATCTACAACTCGAAATCTCACATAGATAGTAAATTTATTCAGACTCACTACTATCTGGTTCAAATAAATTATCCTAGGGAGTAATTTTCATCTTTGTCTCTGAATCCTATTGATATCCTCTGTATCTATGTGAATTTAATCAAAAAAAGGTTGGCACCTATATAGACGCCAACCCTATTAAATCTTGTATTAGTTGAGTTTAAGAATTACCACTCTATCTCCGTAGAATGCACCATTTCCTGAAAGCTTTACAAGTGCAAGACCTGTAAATCTCTCTCTTACTACAATTGAAGCATCAAAGTCCTTACCTGACTCAAGAACAACTGTATCGCCCTTCTTTGTTCCAAAGAATTTAGCTTCTGAATTTGTCTTTACAGTGTAGCTAGCCTTAACTTTTACGGCACCTGTTCTTCTGTTGTAATCAGCTGTACGCCATACTCTAGCCTCAAGAACATGGATACTAACATCCTCTAAAATATCAAGCTCTACGCTTGTGCTACCAACAAAGTTCTTGCCCTTAGCTGTAACTACTGCATAATATGTTCCATCTGCATTAGAAGCGTGTGAAGGAAGCTTGTTAAGAAGCTTTCCATCCTCTCCAAGTCTATACTGCAATGTATAGTTTGTCTTAGAAAGATTCTTGCCATTAAAGCGTACTGTCACTCCTGGACGAGTTGCAAAGATGCTTTCTACAAATGTGTCAACTGGCTCTACTTCAATAGCATCCTCATCTGCAAAATCTACAGGAGCGATTGTGAAGTTTGCCTTAACAGCATCATTGTCAGCATACTCTCCAATAAACTTAACCTCTACTGTAGGAAGTGAAGCATCGAATTCCTCACCCATACCGCTTCCTACCTTAGCAGCAGCATTCTTATTGTTCTTGTAAGAAACTGTGTAATCTACATCCTTAGCAAGTACCTTATCACCTGCTGTAACAACCACCTCTGGTGTAAGCTTAGCACCTGTGTAAACCACATCAGCAACCTCTGCAACACTTGGTACTATAATTTCTGGCTCTTCTGGCTCTGTAGGATCATCTGGAAGCTCTGGGTCTTCTGCATCCTTATCAGCAAGTGTTACTTCACCAAATACCTTTGGTGCTGACCAACCATTGCCTGTCTCATCATACCAGCTTCTGGTTCCAATACGTGCACCGCCTTCACCATCATTAATCTGTAAATCAAGACCAATAGCAGTTCCAACCTCTGGTGTAATATCTGTCCAAGCAAATGCAGCCTCTACCATATAACCATCATCTGTAAGCTTAACTGCATGCTTAACATTATCTTCTATGCACTTTGTACCATTGAAGCTTGTCTCGTTTAAATAGTTAATTCTGTACTGCTTATCATCATCCTCATAGGCCTCAGACTTATTGTTGTTCTCATCAATAAATACTTCTACAGAATCCTTCTCATGAACAGCTGATGCTGATGCGTCAAGATTAGCATCCTTTACGTTCATAAGAACATATAGATTTTCCTCATCCCAAAGGAGCTTAGCTGATGCTGTTGCCTTAGGATTGCTGCCTGGTACTGAAAGAACTACATCCTTTGCAACCTCCCAGGCTTTATCTACATCGCCATCAACTGTAACTGTTCCCTTTGCTACATTAGCATAAGGCTTGCATGTACCCTTAGCGTAGTATTTGCTGCCCTCATCCTGTGTAAGGCGAAGATTGTTGAATGCATGCTCTCCCTCTGCATCTGTAACAACAACATCTAATGCAAGACGTGTTGCTGCTGCAAGTGTAGCGTCTGTCTCTATCTCAAGTACACACTCTCCATTTTCATCCATGGTAGCCTCGGCTGTAGAAACTTCAGCTCCATCTTCCATTGAAGCTGCAAAATCAACATAGAGCTTAGCTGATGTTGCACCATTTGCCTTTACCTTAACTAAAAGCTTGCCATTATCCCAAACTGGAATAAATGTGTAGTCAGTTCCCTCGATTGTAGCAGCCTTACCATGTGCGAATGCATTCTCACCTGCTGCTGCCTGGATTACATTTATACTCTTAATAGCTGGCTCAAGCTTAGATGGATCAACGAATGCCCAGTAAGCTGGCTTTGCCATGTAATCACCATCAAATAAAAGTGGAACCTGCTTTCTGTTTCCGTTAGCACCGCCACCTGCGCTGTTTGATGTCTGTAACCATGAGTTAGGATCGATTACACCCCAAACAGTAAATCCGTTTACATCAATGTCTGGATCAGCATCGATTTCCTTATATGCCTCAAAGATTTCCTTGTAACGATAAGCCTCTCTTGTGTACTCAGCTGCCTCTGTTGCTGATGTTCCATCATATTCATCTGAGCACTTGAAATCAAGCTCTGTTACCTGAATCTTACCAACAATCTTACCGTAGCGCTTACCGCAATCTACAATCTTCTGCTTGCTAGGTCCAAGCATATTGTGATGCCCCTGCATACCAAAGCCAGAAATTCTAGTTGGAAGAACAGCATCACCTTCGTGTCTCTTTACACTCTCAAGTAATTGAGCAATTGCATCTGGCTTGTTGCCTGAGCACTCATTGTAATCGTTGTAGTAAAGTTCTACATCATCCTTGCCCATCTTGTGAGCATAGTAATTTGCAAATCTAAATGCGTTGAGGATGTAATCAGGAGCATCCTCCTTGCTGCCTGTGCCATAGATTCTAGCCCAGTTAGAACGCTCGCTTGCACTTGCGCTTCTATATGTACCTGTGCTGTCTGAGCAAGCCTCGTTTACAACATCCCAGCCGTAGAACATATCCTTGTACTCTGATGAGAATACATGCTCAAATACACTCTTGATATACCACTCATGACGAAGTGTCATCTCCTCTGGAGATACCCAGTCACCATTTGGATCATAGTTCTCTTTGAAGAACCACTCAGGTGTCTGTGAGTGCCATGTAAGAACGTGGCCTCTGATTTTGATTTCCTTATCAGGATGCTCGTCATTCCAATCCTTTATAACACGAAGCATCTTCTCTGGACGTGTAAAATCAAGTTTTGGAACAGCCATATCCTTGTGTGTAACACCCTTAGCATCTGTCCATGTTTCTGTGATAATCTGTCCATCTGCTGGCTTAGCGTTGTTATAGTTCATTAATGAATCTGGCTTGAACTCGTTTCCAAATGTTACAGCGTTAAAATGCTTCTCAACTATATCCATCAAAGCTTCATCTGTGATTTCAGAAATCATAATAGCTGCACCTGTGTAGCTATCCTTGCCAAGTCCCTCATCACAAGAGATATAATCTCTTAAATCTGGAATATCCCACTGTATCTCAGGCTTTGTATTGTCATCCTTTATCTCACTAGGTGTAGGATAATCCTCTGCGTCACCCTTGAGAGTAAGTGTGATACTTTGGATAGTGAAAGATGTTTCTCCACCTGAGCTATTCATTAAGCCGATTCCATCGAATTCAGCTTTATCTGTGTTTTCTATTACATCTGTTCCATAAGCTGCCTTTACTTCCTCACCTTTGTTTCTAAACTTAAGTGAGAATCCAGACTTACTGCCCTTTAACAGATTAGCCTTTACTGAAACTACATCAGTACCTTTAATTCCCTTAGGTAGACCAAAAACTTTTTCCGCATAGTTTCCGCTGTATTCAATTTTTACTCCACCCTTTGATTTTGTAACAGTTGAACCCCATGAACCGCCTTCGTAACTGTCATCAAAATCGAACATGCTATATGTAATTTCACATGTTTTCTTAGATTCTTCGTCATCCTCTAAGTCCTTCTTCTCTTTTTCTTTAGAGTCTTTTTCTTCTGAGTCCTCTTTAGTTTTTTCTTCTGATTCCCCCTTAGAATCTTCCTTCTTTTCTTCTTTTGTTTCCTCTTTAACTTCTTCTTTTGATTCTTCTTTAGCTTCTTCTTTTGATTCCTCTTTTACTTCTTCTTTTGAGTCTTCTTTGGAGTCTTCTTTGGCGTCTTCCTTAGATTCTTCCTTAAGCTCTTCTACCACTTCTTCTGTAGCATCTTTTGGTAATTCTTCTGCATTGACTAATGCTGGACTTGGGGTCGCCATCAACATGCTAGAAGCCATTGCTACTGATAGCGCCTTGTAGATTTTTCTTTTTACCATAACCCTCAATATTCTCCTTTTTATGATTGTAAAAACACCGCGGTAAAATCATTTTAACAAAGGATATTTTGGGCGAAGCATGATAATGTTTAGAATAAACCCCGACAAATTAAATGTGTTCAAAAAAAGACACCTAGCCAAATCCAGATGCCTGAATATTCTCTAATCTTTTTTACATAATTCCCAAAATGTTACAGCTGACGCTGCTGCCACATTTAAAGAATCAACGCCATGATGCATAGGAATGATTGTTACAAAATCACTTGCATCAATTGTTTCCTGTTTTATCCCAGTGCTTTCTGTGCCAAATATAACAGCAAGCTTTTCCTGCTGCTTTAATGCAGGGTTGGCAAGGGAAATAGCATTATCCTTAAGCGCCATAGATACAACAGCAAAACCATTATCCTTTAGTGTCCTAACATAATCAGAACCCTTTTCAAAATAAGTCCATGGCACCTGAAAAACTGTACCCATAGCTACACGTGCAGCGCGCCTATAAAATGGATCTGCACTGTTATGAGTAAGAATGATCCCATCCACACCAAGTGCCGCTGCCGACCTAAATATAGCCCCTACATTAGTAGGATTCATAACATCCTCTAAAATAGCAATACGTTTAGACGATTGTAGAAGACCTTCTACCTCGGGAAGGCTTGGTCGCTTGCAGGCTGCTAACACCCCACGTGTCAGATTAAAGCCTGTGATTTTATTGATAACATTAAGCTCTGCTACAAATACATCCACATCATCTACGTGAGACAACAATTCTGTAACCACTTCTGATTCGTAGGCCTTTTCCTCCACAAGAAATGCTATAGGCTCTGCCCCTCTATCTAAAGCCCGCTTTATAACCTCTGGAGTTTCAGCTATAAACAATCCGCCATTAGGCTCATAGTAATGATAAAGCTGTGCCTCATTATATTTTGTAAAAATATCTACCCTTGAATCATCTATACTTTCTATCTTAATCAAAATTCACTCCTGCTATTCCTGTTCACCCATAAGATGATATATGAACTGTTGGGCTGTTCTTCCGGAAAGTCCGCCCTGTTCCATTTCCCATATCTTTGCTTTTGCTACAAGCTCCTCCTCAGGCATAGTAATTCCTACTCGCTTTGCAAGGCCAAGCACTATTTCGATATATTCCTTTTGCATAGGCTTGGTGTAGCTAATGGTCACACCGAATCTGTGCACTAGTGAAAGCTTCTCCTCCACCGTGTCAGAGTGGTGTCTGTCGTTAGAATTATCCTGGTCATTTCTATCGTTCCATGTCTCCTTAATAAGATGACGACGATTAGATGTAGCATAGATTAAGATGTTATCAGGCTTTGTCTCCACTCCACCTTCAATAACAGCCTTAAGGAATTTGTATTCAATCTCATGCTCCTCGAAGGATAAATCATCCATGTAAATGATATATTTATAATTTCTGTTCTTGATGCTGGCAATTATCTTAGATAGATATTTAAACTGATGCTTATAAATCTCTATCATACGAAGGCCGCTGTCGTAGTACTGATTAACAATAGCCTTGATGCTTGTGGATTTACCTGTACCACTGTCACCAAATAACAGCACGTTGTTAGCCTTTTTGCCAGCCACAAAGCTTTCAGTGTTAGAAACCAATTGCTGCTTTTGATATTCATAGCCAATTAAATCATCCAGCACTACCTCATCCATATTGTTAATAGGTACAAACTTAATATCATTAAAGCCTGTTTCTTCAATACGAAATGCCTTGTTAAGGCCAAACATGCCCACACCGTAAGCCTTATAGAAATTCGTAATTACGTTAAAGAATTCCTTTTCATCTGCGGCACCTTCCAGCTCTTTAGAAAGCCTTCTAACCTTTTCTGAAACATTGCGATTGTACATCTGCTGATTCTTCTTAACAGAGTTATAGCTTGAAAATACGCTGAAGCACTCAATACCTAGCTCCTTTTCAATAGAAGAAAAATCGTAGTCGAAAAGCTCCTTTAAAATTCTAAAATCATTCTCTACCAAATGATTAACAGAGCCTGGCTTTACGTCTGTCTTTTCTGTCACTAGAGAAAATGGATTTTCATTCATTATTATGTAGAAGGTCAGATAATTGTGCCAAAGATTATCATCAAAACCATAGTCTGTAGCAAGCATAAGAAGCTGTTTTGAAATAGCATTAATCTGCCTTGTAGCCTCACGCTTGTTATAATCACCTGATTCAATCTCATCTATTGTACGTCCTAACTGATATAAAATGCTATCCTCAGATAAATCTCCATACATTAACAATCTTGAAATCTTGTCATACATATTCTGCCCTCCTATATTTGTGCTTGCTAAATACTCTACTTAAATATCACCATAACATTCTGGTCGTCTATCCCTAAACAATCCCCAGCTTAATCTGTTCTCTGCTATCTCATCCAGATCATAGGTATGAATAAGAATCTCTTCCTTATCACGTGATGCTGTCTCAAGGAGCTCACCTGTCTCATCTGTCATAAATGAGCTACCGTAGAAATTAAGGCTTGATGATTGCATGGCGTTTTCCTTGCAAGGCTCTACACTTTCTAAGCCGATGCGATTAGCTGCAATAACTGGCATCAGATTGCTTCCAGCGTGACCTTGCATGCAACGTCTCCAATGTGGCATGCTATCGCACTCAATAATAGGCTCACTGCCGATGGCTGTTGGATAAAAAAGAAGCTCTGCCCCCTTAACTGCCATGGCACGTGCTGTCTCTGGAAACCACTGGTCCCAACATATGCCTACACCAATAGTGCCATATTTTGTTTCCCAAACCTTAAAGCCTGTGTTGCCAGGTGTGAAATAGAACTTCTCCTGATAGAAATGGTCATCAGGAATATGTGTCTTTCTATATACTCCAAGGACTGTTCCATCTGCATCTATCACTGCCACAGAGTTATATAGGACATTTTTGTCCTTCTCATAAAAGCTTACCGGGATAACAACTGACAGCTCCTTTGCTAGCTTTTTAAAATGATTGACCGCATCATTTTCTTCTACAGACTTGGCAAAATCATAGTATTCATATCTGCGCTCCTGGCAAAAATACTGACGCTCAAAAAGCTCTGGAAGAAGAATGATGTTGGCGCCACTTGAGGCTGCCCCTCGAACCATCTTGTCAGCTTTATTAATGTTTTCTTCTACTGATGTGCTGCATTGCATTTGGATAGCAGCTATTGTTATTTTTCTCATAATTTCACCTCATCCGTCAGCTTCGCTGACACCTGTCTCGCCTCCCGGCTCGGTCGTTGCTAAACAGGCTCCACTGGAGCCTAGCAACCCCTCAAGGGGAAGGCTATTGGGGATTTGTTGGGTGATGCAATGAATATTGCCACCACCTACTATAATTGCTCTTGCATAGATTGGATATACCTTTCTTTCAGGGAAAAGCTTGGAAAGAATTTCCACTGCTACCTTATCATTTTCATCTCCAAACTGAGGCACAATAACACCTCCATTTGATATGTAGAAATTCACATAGCTTGCAGCTAAGCGCTCTCCTTCCTCTCGTACATCCTCACCTTCTTCAAATTCATAGCCCTCTAATTCCTCAGCTGTAATGCATACAGGATTCTTTGGGATAGGAAGCTTATGAACGGTAAATGGCCTATTCTTTGCATCAGTTTCTTTTTCTAAAACCTTAAGACAGCTAAGACTCATCTGGTATTGTGGGTCTGCCTCATTATCTGTCCATGCAAGCACCACTTCAGCTGGTCCTACGAAAGCGCATACGTTATCCACGTGCTCATTTGTCTCATCATTATATATTCCACATGGAAGCCAAATTATCTTGCCCACTCCAAGATATTCCTTAAGCTTTTCTTCTATCTCAGCCTTGGTCATATCAGGATTTCTGCCATCGCTAAGTAGGCATGCCTCTGTGACAATCACTGTGCCTTCACCATCACTATGGATGCTGCCCCCCTCTAGCACAAATGGGTGTGCATCATAGTAGTCCATACTTAACGCATCACAGATGCTAGAAGCTGCTGCATCGTCCTTATCCCAATGGGCATACAGGCCGTCATAAGCTCCGCCCCAGGCGTTGAACTGCCAATCTATGCCTCGCACTTCACTTTCGTTTACCACACAGGTAGGGCCCACATCTCTGGCCCAGGCATCATCTGTAGGAATGCAGATAGGATGAACATGTTCATCATCCTTAAACTCCGCCCTAACCTCATTTATATGAGCCTCATCTGCCAGCATCCAAAGCTCTTCGCTTTCTGCGATAGCACGGGCAATCTGAGAAAAGACCTGCTTTGCCTCAGCCCCACCATTTGGCCAAGACCCAGGGCGAACTGGCCAAATCATTACAGTGCCTTTGTGTGTTGAATACTCAGCTGGCATATAAAATTTGTCTTTACTTGGTGTACTGTTTATTTTCATAATACGTATTTACGATAATCGATTTTTAAAATCCTCATAGTCAAATTTCTTTACCAATTCCATATCTCCATTTTCACGAAGAAGATAGATGCTAGGAAGTGGTATACCATTAAAGGTGTTGTTCTTAACCATAGAATAGATTGCCATATCCTCAAATATCAACCTATCCCCTACCTTTATTTCATGGTCAAATGAATAATCACCTATAATATCTCCTGCCAGGCAGGTGTATGAGCTTAGCCTGTATTCAAAAGGCTTCTTTCCCCACTCTCCTGAATCCTTAAGTGGTGGACGATAAGGCATCTCAAGTACATCAGGCATGTGGCAGGCTGCGGAGCCATCTAAAATAAGTGTCTTGATACCATTATCTACTATATCAAGAACCTCTGTTACAAAATATCCTGCATTAAGTGCAATGGCCTCACCTGGCTCCAGATAAACAGTAAGATCATACTGAGCTCTAATATCCTTTATGAGCCTAATTAATCTATCCACATCATAATCAGCCCTTGTGATATGATGCCCTCCACCCATATTTAGCCACTTCATCTGTGGTAGATATTTGCCAAACTTTTCCTTAAAGGCAATCAGGGTAGTTTCCAAATCGTCTGAGTTCTGCTCGCAAAGTGTATGAAAATGTAGTCCACTGACTCCATCTAACACACTAGCATCCTTTGAAAGTGCCTCATCAAGTGCTGCTATGGTAACTCCAAGGCGAGAACCAGCTGCACATGGGTCATAGATAGCATGGTCCTCCTGTGTGGAACACTCAGGATTTACTCTAAGACCAATCTCCACTCCAGCTTCCAGGCAGATAGACTTGTATTTCATTAGCTGTGCCACTGAATTAAAAATAATATGGTCGCAGATTTTTACAAGCTCTTTCATATCTGCGTCCTTATAGGCTGGGGCAAATACGTGATTTTCCTTGCCCATTTCTTCCTTGCCAAGACGCGCCTCATATATACCGCTTGCTGTGGTTCCAGCCAGATACTCGCCAATAAGTGGGTATACAACAAAATTAGAGAATGCCTTTTGGGCCAGCAGTATTTTACAGCTGGCCTCCTTTTGCACTCTCTTTAAAATCTTTAGATTCTCTATTAATTTTCCCTCGTCAATAACATAGGATGGGGTTTCTATACTATATAATTTTGACAGCATTTTTCCCTCTCAAAATTAATCTACAAGAACTGGATTTTCTACAACCTGCCATGGTAAGCCCCACTTATTAAGAGCTTCCATGTATGGGTCTGGATCAAACTCATCAGTTGTAAATACACCTGGCTGCTTCCACTGGCCTGTAACTACCATCATAGCACCAATCATTGCTGGCACACCTGTTGTGTAGCTAATTGCCTGTGAACCAACCTCCTTATAGCACTCCTGGTGGTCACATACATTGTAGATGTAGATTGAACGCTCCTTGCCATCCTTGATACCTGTGAAGATACAGCCGATGTTTGTCTTACCAACTGTACGAGGTCCAAGTGATGCAGGGTCAGGTAAAAGTGCCTTTAAAAACTGAATAGGAACGATTTCCTGACCGTTAAAGTTGATAGGAGTTGTGCTAAGCATACCAACATTTTCAAGACATTTCATATGTGTAAGATAGCTTTGTCCAAATGTCATAAAGAAACGGATTCTCTTTACCTCTGGCATGTTGCGGCCAAGTGCCTCGATTTCCTCATGATGAAGAAGATACATGTCCTTCTTGCCAACTCCATCAAAATCGTACTCTCTCTTTATGCTCATTGCAGGGATCTCTACCCACTTGCCGTTTTCCATATAAGAACCCGGTGCTGAAACCTCACGAAGGTTAATCTCTGGGTTAAAGTTTGTAGCAAATGGATAACCGTGGTCTCCACCATTGCAATCAAGAATATCTATTGTATGAATCTCATCAAAATAATGCTTCTTAGCATAAGCTGCAAAAACGCTGGTTACACCTGGGTCAAAGCCTGTTCCAAGAAGTGCTGTAAGACCAGCAGCCTTAAACTTGTCTTCGTAAGCCCACTGCCAGCTGTAATCAAAATATGCGCTAAAGCCTAAGTCCTTGCAGCGCTTCTCATATATTGCACGCCACTCAGGGTCATCTGTATCCTCTGGCTCATAGTTTGCTGTATCAATATAATGAACACCTGCTGCAAGACATGCATCCATAATAGTAAGGTCCTGATAAGGAAGTGCCACATTAAGAACTGCATCTGGAGCATAGTCCTTAATAAGCTTTGTAAGGGCATCTACATCATCTGCATCAATCTGAGCTGTCTTGATAACAGTCTTTGTAGTACCTTCAAGCTTTTCCTTCATTGCCTCGCACTTAGATACTGTGCGGCTTGCAATCATAATCTCATCAAACACATCACTATTCTGGCAGCACTTAGATATTGCAACCTGTGCTACTCCACCACATCCAATAATTAATAATCTTGCCATTTATACTCTCCTCTTTAATCTATATTTTCCTTGCTTTCCTTTTTAGCTGCACGCTCTTCTTCCTCAAGCAAGTCCTCCACATACTTAGGTAGCATGAATGCACCCTTATGAAGATTTGTTGTGTAATACCAGGTCTTAAGCTTTCTATCCTTCCAACGCTTTGCATCTAAATCCTTAAGTGGATGGTACTTCTTGGAAGCAAAGCCAAACATCCAATAGCCTGATGGGCAGGTAGGAATATTAGCCTGATATACCCTATTGATTGGGAAGCTCTTGTAAGCCTTTCTGTGCATAGCTCTAAAGGCTTCCTCATCCTCGTCATAGAAAGGACTGCCGTGCTGATACACCATGATACCATCTTCCTTTAAGGCTCTAAAGCAGCTGCCATAGAACTCTCTGGTGAAAAGACCTTCCGCATAACCAAATGGGTCTGTGGTATCGTTGATAATCAGATCGTACTTATCCCTGCACCTACGCAAGAAACGTAAACCATCCATGTGGGTAACTGTTACCCTGTCATCATCAAAGCCCTTGGCAGTCTCAGGGAAAAACTTCTTACTAATATCAAGAAACATTTCGTCCTGCTCAACCACATCTATATGCTCGATTTCAGGATACTCAGTGAGAACTCTGGCAACACCGCCATCGCCTCCACCTATAATCAATACCTCCTTAACATTTGGATGCACTGCCATAGGCACATGAACAATCATTTCATTATAAATAAATTCGTCAGCTTCTGAAAAAATGATTTCGCCATCAAGAACAATCATCTTTCCAAGCTCTTGAGTGTCAAAAACATCGATACGTTGATACTCGCTTTGGGCGCTGTAAAGCTGCTTATTAACACGGATGCTTGTCTTTACATGCTCCGTCTCCATCTGTGAAAACCAAAAATCCATTACATTTCTCCACTATTCTATAACACTAATCAAATTAACCTCAGGGTCTTTAGTGCCTTGCAGGCTACATCCCTTTTCCTTGGCAAATTCGATGTATTCTATTATTTCCTTTGTGATGCGCTCACCAGGCGTAAGAATTGGTATTCCCGGTGGATAACACATAACAAGCTCTGCACAGATTCTGCCATCAGATTCAGCAACTGGCACCTGCACCTTATTAGCATAAAAAGCCTGCTGAGGCGTCATTACATTCTCTGGCTGGATAAAATCTCCGCAGTATAAATCTGATGAATCCTTTTCATAAAGACGCTTAATGTCCTCTAGGGCTCCCACTAAACGCTCGATATCCTGGATTCTATCACCTATGGAAATGTAAGCAAGTATATTACCGATATCACCAAATTCTATCTGGATATCGTACTCATCACGTAATAAATCGTATACCTCTATACCAGTAAGGCCTATGCCTTGGGTATAAATAGATAGCTTAGTCACATCAAAATCGTAAACGCTGTCCCCATCAATAAGCTCCTTGCCGTATGCATAAAATCCGCCGATTTCGTTGATCTCGTTACGTGCATACTCTGCCATATGAGCTACCTTTTCAAAGGACTCCTCGCCTCTAAGGGCAAGGTTTCTTCTAGACAAATCAAGGCTTGATAATAACAGATAAGATGCACTGGTAGTCTGTGTCAGATTAATAATCTGCCTTACATACTCAGCGTCCATATCCTCTCCGCAAAGCAGGATGGAGCTTTGTGTTAAGGATCCTCCTGATTTGTGCATGGATACAGCAGCCATATCTGCCCCTGCTGCCATACCAGAAATAGGAAGATTGTCATTAAAATATAGATGAGTACCGTGAGCCTCATCTGCTAACACCTTCATACCATGCTCATGTGCAATCTTAACAATTTCCTTAAGATTAGAACATACACCGTAGTAGGTAGGATTGTTAATAAGAATAGCCTTAGCGTCTGGATTAGCATCCATAACACGCCTTACCTCTTCTACCTCTACACCAAGTGCTATGCCGATTTTAGGATTAACCTTTACCTCAACATAAACAGGTACCGCACCGCACAGTACCATTGCATTGATAACGCTCTTGTGGACATTTCTTGGTATCAGAATCTTATCACCAGCCTTGCACACTGAAAGAATCATAGTCTGCACTGAGCTGGTGGTACCGTTTACCATAAGAAAGGCGTGAGCAGCTCCAAAAGCATCTGCTGTAAGCTCCTCAGCCTCCTTTATTACAGAAATTGGATGTCCCAGGTTATCAAGGGGCTTCATGGAATTAACATCAAGCCC
>JAGBJE010000067.1 GCA_017934625.1 Pseudobutyrivibrio sp.
GCGGCCTCTAGCTTGCCGTCTTCGGTCTTGTAGCTTACGGTGCCGGTGTAGGCGCCGCAGTCAAGGCAGGCTGCGTAAAATCCCATGTCTTCTGCTTCTATAAGTCCGCCACCGCCGCAAATAGGGCAGTCATGTAATTCAATGTTTTCTGTAATATCCATTTTTTTACTCCTTTTTAAATGCTTTTCCCATTATAACACTGAAAGTAATTAAAATTAACCACCTAATGGTAAATATGGTACAATGTAGAGGATACGACGTAAGAATAATAACTGAAATAAATATATTAGGTAAATGCCTAGAAAGAAGGTAAATAAATGAAACAGACACAGGATAAGGCCCGTAACCTTACTATGATGATGGATGAGTATGAGCTTACTATGGCTAATGCTTATTTTAATGATCCCACTATTGATAATAATACAAGGGTTAGCTTTGATGTGTTTTATAGAGTGAATCCAGATGGAGGCGGTTTTGCAATATTTGCAGGCTTGCAGCAGGTAAAGGATTATCTTTTAAATATGCATTTCACAGATGAGGATATTGAGTATCTGAGAAGTGTGGGACATTTTACTGAGGATTTCCTTGAGTATCTTAAGGATTTCAAGTTTACAGGTGATGTGGATGCATTTAAAGAGGGTACTATCATGTATCCTAACGAGCCAATCATCACTGTTACAGCGCCAATTATCGAGGCTCAGCTGGTGGAGACAGAGCTTTTGGCTCAGGTGAACCATCAGTCTCTTATAGCTACTAAGGCTAGTAGAATCGTTCGTGCAGCAGCAGGTAGAGCCGTGTCGGATTTCGGTGCAAGACGTGCTCATAATAACGATGCTGCTATTTACGGCGCTAGAGCAGCTTATATCGGTGGCGCAAGCGGTACAGCTACCGTTTCTGCAGGCCAGTATTTCAATATCCCTATTGGGGGTACTATGGCTCATAGCTACGTGATGTATTTTACATCTGATGACAATGATTATCGTACATCGGAGCTTGAGGCATTTAGAAGCTTCGCTAAGAGCTATCCTAATAACTGCATTCTTTTGGTTGATACATATAATGTTCTTAAGTCTGGCGTGCCTAATGCTATTAAGGTATTTCAGGAGATGAAGGAAGCTGGTATCGAGTCAAAGAGCTTTGGTATCCGTATCGATTCAGGTGACCTTGCATACCTTACTAAGAAGGCTAGAAAGATGTTAGATGATGCTGGATTTGAGAAGGCTAAGATTATCGTTAGTAATTCGCTGGACGAGTATACTATCACATCTATCTTGCAGCAGGGTGGACAGGTAGATTCCTTTGGTGTTGGTGAGAGACTGATTACTGCAAAGTCTGAGCCTGTATTTGGCGCAGTTTATAAGCTTTGCGCAGTTACAAATCCTAAGACTGGAGAGGTTATTCCTAAGATTAAGATTTCTGAGACTGTGGAGAAGATTACAAACCCAGGCCTTAAGGACGTTTACCGTATCAAGGATGCAAGTGGAAGAGCCGTAGCAGATTTGCTTGCAATCAAGGGTGAGAAGATTGATATGAGCGTTGAGGGGGGATATAAGTTTGTAGACCCAGAGCAGCCATGGAAGAGCACACATATCTTTGAAAATTGTACAGCAGAGCCATTGCAGCAGCCTCTTATAAGAGACGGTAAGGCTGTTTGCGAGGATGAGGATATGCAGACAATCAGAGCCAGAGTGCAGGCACAGTTAAATGATAGCGTATGGCCAGAGGAGCAGCGTTTTGAGAATCCTCATAAGCATTATCTGGATATGACTCCAAATTACTATAACATGAAGATGGATCTTCTTCGTAAAGAGGATAAATAGAATTGATATCAAAAGATGTAATAGAACAGTATAATTTAAAGCTCGCAGATAGAGGATTGGCCCTGATTCAAACAGATGAGGGGCTTAGTCTTAGCTCTGGCGAGCTTTCTATAATGGCGGATTTTAGAGATATGCTGCCAAGGCTAAAAAAGAGTAATTTAGAGCGTGAGATGCTTGTTAAGGCAGCACGTATTAAGGGTCAGCCTATGCCACAGACCTTGGTGGATGCAACAGCA
>JAGBJE010000068.1 GCA_017934625.1 Pseudobutyrivibrio sp.
AATCATCCTCGCCCTCAAATAAAGGCTCAAGTCTGGCAACCTCAAAGTCCATCTTAATTCCTTCTGAAAGCTTATCGATAAGGTCGTCCATAGGAAGATTATTTTCTTCCTTTGAATTAAGAGCAGAACCGATGGCTGCGAAAAGATGAGAGTTATCAAGTAAGATAGCGTGTTCATCGTCTAATTTAAGTGTGCGGATAAATGCCTCTCTAAGCTGATCCAAAAAGTGAAGAGGACCACCAAGGAATGCAACGTGACCGCGGATTGGTTTACCGCAGGCAAGACCAGAGATAGTCTGGTTAACAACTGCCTGGAAAATAGAAGCAGACAAATCTTCCTTAGAAGCACCCTCATTGATAAGAGGCTGAATATCAGTCTTGGCGAAAACACCGCAACGTGCTGCGATAGGATAGATTGCCTTATAATCCTTAGCATATGTGTTAAGGCCAGGAGCATCTGTCTGTAAAAGGGAAGCCATCTGATCAATGAAGGAACCAGTACCGCCGGCACAGATACCATTCATACGCTGCTCTACATTACCATTTTCAAAATAGATGATTTTGGCATCCTCACCACCAAGCTCGATAGCAACATCTGTCTGTGGAGCATAGTGAGTAAGGGCAGTAGATACTGCGATAACCTCCTGTACAAATTCCACGCCAAGGTGCTTAGCAAGAGTAAGACCACCTGAACCTGTAATCATAGGGCGAACTTGAATCTTACCAAGAGAAGACTTGGCCTGTGTTAATAAATCAGTGAGAGTCTGCTGAATGTTAGCAAAGTGTCTCTGATAATCTGAAAATAAAAGATTGTTATCGTCATCTAAAACAGCAATTTTAACTGTTGTAGAGCCGATATCAATTCCGAGTTTAAATAATTTGTTCTCCATAAAATATTATTCTTTCTTATTAAAATGTATTTTATACAACATGAGGTATTATAAATGGATATGAGAAAATATACAATAAACAAAATGAACAATCTGTTATAAAGGAGGCGTTTCACATTTAAAGGCTTCCCCCTGGGTGGGGGAAGCTGTCAGCGCAGCTGACTGATGAGGGGTAAGTATATAAAATATTTAGCAAAATTTCCCTCTTTACAAAATGGAATTCATGTTGTACTATTTCATAGTAATTGAGCGTTTATTTTTTTGGAGGCGATTCCTTCAAAAAAAAAACGCTTTTTCTATTTTCAGGAGGAAATATGTCACATTTATCTTAATTAAGATTTCTATTAATGATGTAATCCAATGAATAATAAAAATTAAGGAGTGTAAAATGACAAAGCATGTATTTGTAACTGGTGGTGTAGTATCAGGCTTAGGTAAGGGTATCACAGCAGCATCTTTAGGACGTTTACTTAAGATGAGAGGTTATAAGGTAGCTTCACAGAAGCTGGATCCTTATATGAATGTTGATCCTGGAACAATGAGTCCATATCAGCATGGAGAGGTTTTCGTTACTGATGATGGTGCGGAGACAGACCTTGACTTGGGACACTACGAGAGATTCATCGATGAGAGTCTAAACAAATATTCTAACCTTACATCTGGTAAGGTTTATTGGAACGTTCTTAATCGTGAGAGAAAGGGCGAGTACCTTGGACAGACAGTTCAGGTTATTCCACATATCACAGAGGAAATCAAGCGCTTCATCTACATGGGTGCTGAAACATCTGATTGTGATGTTCTTATCACAGAAATCGGTGGAACTACAGGTGATATTGAGTCTCAGCCATTCCTTGAGGCTATTCGTCAGGTTTCACTTGAAAAGGGACGTGAGAATTGCTTGTTCATTCACGTAACACTTGTACCATGGCTTTCAGGCTCAGAGGAACACAAGTCAAAGCCAACACAGCATTCTGTTAAGGAGCTTCAGTCACTTGGTATTGCTCCTAATATCATTGTTTGCCGTGTTGATCATCCACTTGAGCAGTCTATTAAGGATAAGATTTCTTTATTCTGTAATGTTAAGAAGGACTGCGTAATCGAAAACGACACACTTGATTGCCTCTACGAGGCTCCACTTATGATGCATAAGTATGGCTTGGATGATGTTGTTTGCCGTGAGCTTGGACTTGAAAATCCTACTCCAAAGATGGAAGAGTGGGAGAAGATGGTAGATACAATCAAGGGTCTTAAGAAGACTACAAAGATTGCTATCGTTGGTAAGTATGTTGCACTTCATGATGCATATCTTTCTGTTCGTGAGGCGCTTTATCATGGTGGTTATGCTAATGATGCTCACGTGGAAATCGAGTGGGTTGATTCAGAGGAAATCACAAAGGAAAATGTTAAGGATAAGCTTGGAATGTGTGATGGTATCTTAGTTCCAGGTGGTTTCGGTGATAGAGGTGTAGAGGGTAAGATTGTAGCTTGCCAGTATGCACGTGATAACGATATTCCATATCTTGGTATTTGCCTTGGTATGCAGGTTGCTGCTATTGAGTTTGCACGTAATGTATGCGGTCTTGAGGATGCAAATTCTAGAGAGTTTAACAGCACAGGAAAGAACTGCGTAATCGACCTTATGGAAGAGCAGATGGCTGTCCTTAGAAAGGGTGGTACAATGCGTCTTGGTGCATATCCATGTGCAGTTCGTAAGGATACTAAGCTTTTCGAAGCTTATGGAAGCGAAAACATTTCAGAACGTCATAGACATAGATTCGAGTTTAACAATTCATATAGAGAGCTTATGACAGAAAAGGGTCTTACTATTTCTGGTACATCACCTAACGATGAAGTAGTTGAAGCTATCGAGGTTTCATCTAACAAGTTCCACGTAGGTGTTCAGTTCCATCCAGAATTTAAGAGCCGTCCAAATAAGCCACATCCATTATTTGCTGCCTTCATTAAGGCAAGCCTTAACTAAATCGGCTTCCCCCTCCGGGGGAAGCTGTCGGCGCAGCCGACTGATGAGGGCATGCCCCGCAGGGGCGGATGAGGTATAACCAAGTTTCCAATATTTTTTTATATAAAAGGAGAATAATATGTTAGAGAAAAGATTCAAACTCAGCGCAAACAACACTTCTGTCAAAACAGAAATCATCGCTGGACTCACAACATTCATGACAATGGCTTACATCATTGCCTTGAACCCAAACTTGCTTACCAACTACGGTGCAGGTGGACAGGAGCTTTGGAACGGTGTATTCCTTGCAACTTGTCTTTCATCAGCAGTAGCTATGTTTGTTATGGCATTCCTTGCAAACAAGCCATTCTGCTTAGCTCCAGGTATGGGTCTTAACTCATTTATGGCAATCGTTATTGGTAACCTTGTTGCAATGACAGGTATGGGATATGTTGAATCATTCCAGGCAATGCTTTGCATCATTCTTATCGAAGGTATTGTTTTCTTAATCCTTTCACTTCTCAATGTTCGTGAAAAGATTGTTGATGCAATTCCTCTTGGAATCAGACTTGGTATTTCACCAGCCATCGGTCTTATGCTTCTTAACATCGGTTTTGGTTCAAATGTTTATATTGCTGATTCTAACTTTAATCAGTTTTTTGTAATGAAGGATTTCTTCGGAGCACTTACAGCAGGATATGCTAAGCAGACAATGACAGATGCTTATCCTATTATGGTTCTTTCAGCAATCACAATGTTTGTTGGTCTTTTCATTATCGTTGTACTTGCTTCAAAGGGTGTTAAGGGTGCAGTTATCATTGGTATGCTTGCAGCATCAGTTATTTATTGGATTGGGGATGCAGTATTCCTTGGAAACAATCCTTTTGCTTCACTTGCTACAGCATCATTTGTTCCTGCATTTAATGATATGGTTTCTACTACATTGTTCAAGTTTAACTTTGCAGGTCTTACACAGATGGGATGGTTCACAGCTATCACTCTTGTTATTACATTCTGCGTAATCGATATGTTTGATACAATCGGTACACTTGTTGGTACAGCTTCACGTGCTGGTATGGTTGATAGAGAAGGCAATATGCCTAACATGAAGGAAGCTCTTCTTTCAGATTCAATTGGTACAATCGTTGGTTCATGCACAGGTACATCTACAGTTACAACATTCATCGAGTCAGCATCAGGTGTAGAGGCAGGCGGTCGTACAGGTCTTACAGCACTTACATGTGGTATCGCATTCCTTCTTTGCATTTTCCTTGCACCAATCGCTGCAATCATTCCAGCAGCAGCTACATCAGCAGCACTTATCTATGTAGGTGTACTTATGATGACAGGTCTTAAGAAGGTTAACTTTGATGATCTTTCAGTATGTGTACCAGTTACAATTATGCTTATTGCAATGCCAATCTCTGGTTCAATTGGACACGGCATCGGACTTGCAATGATTTCATACACAATCATTAAGGTATTTACAGGTAAGGCAAAGGAAGTTTCAGCACTTACTTATGTAATCTCTGTATTATTCCTTATCAAGTTCTTCTTAGCAGTATAAAAGGCTTCCCCCTCTGGGGGAAGCTGTCGGCGAAGTCGACTGATGAGGGCTAAAAGGCAAAAAAAGGAGTAGCTGCAATACATTTTGTATTGCAGCTACTCCTTCTCATTTTCATCCATATTTTCTAAAGCAAACTCACAAGCCTGTATTACAAAACCGGAGAAGCTAACGTCCTTGCCAACGATTGCTTTTTCGATTCGTTCTATTAAAGATAGCGGAAATCTCACTGTTTTTGTCTCTGTTTCTTTGCGTTCTGATTTTAATTGAAATGCCATATTCTGTACTCCTTTTACAATACATTTAATGCTACCAATTGGTAGCATAATATATTTTTATTTTAATATCAAATTCTATAATTCAACTTTAAATTGTGTGAAAAAATTATGAAATGTTACATGAAGTGTGACTATTAGTATTGCAAAATGTAATACATGAGATTAGAATACAAATTAGCGGCGAGATTATTACTTGCCAAAAATTTTCTATATGTAGAAAGGGGACTTCACATGAAAAACAGAAAGTATTTAGCAACGCTTGCATTATGCATGCTCGTATCTGCCACAACTGTATTTAACAGTG
>JAGBJE010000069.1 GCA_017934625.1 Pseudobutyrivibrio sp.
AATAAGAGGAATTGTCTCAACCTTTTCATAAGTAGTGAAACGCTTACCACACTCTGGACATGAGCGACGTCTTCTTATGCTAGTATTATCATCTGCTGGTCTTGAATCGATTACACTGGTATCATTGCTACCGCAAAATGGGCACTTCATAACAACCTCCAATATATTTTATGGCTCGCACTGTTACGCCTACAAGCATTATACATACTATGTTCAGCTAACACGCTTCACATAGTATGATAATAGCTTGTTGTCTACAGTGCTATTTATACTATATTTAGTATTATGATATCAAATCCACCACTATAACGCAACAAAAAAGGGTTTCCACTAAAATGTGGAAACCCTTAAATTATTTATATCTTATGAATATAAATCTACAAGCTTCTTGAGATGTGCATATCTCTCCTTAGCTGTCTCCTCGTTAAGAGCGAAGAGTCTATCAGCACGCTCTGGGAATGCCTTTCTCAAACGTGAGTAACGTGTCTCGTTTGCAAGGAAATCCTGATACTTGCTGTAATCACCTTCCTTAGAAGTAAGAGTGAATGGATTCTTACCTTCCTTCTTAAGGTCTGGGTTGAATGAGAAGAGGTTCCAGTAACCAGCTGCTACAGCTGCCTTCATCTCATCCTGGCAGTGGTTCATACCACCCTTTACACCGTGAAGCTCACATGGAGCGTAACCGATGATAAGTGATGGACCGTTGTAAGCTTCTGCCTCTGCAAGTACCTTAACAGCCTGGTTCATGTTAGCGCCAAGAGCGATCTGTGCAACATAAACATAACCGTAAGACATTGCGATTTCAGCAAGAGACTTCTTAGAAACCTCTTTACCTGCTGCAGCGAACTGGCAAACTTCACCGATGTTAGAAGCCTTAGAAGCCTGTCCACCTGTATTAGAGTACATCTCTGTATCGAATACCATAACGTTAACGTTCTCGCCTGAAGCAAGTACGTGATCAAGACCGCCGAATCCGATATCATAAGCCCAACCGTCACCACCGAAGATCCAGATAGACTTCTTAGCGAGGTAATCCTTAAGCTCAAGTGCCTTCTTAGCATCCTCTGAACCAGCCTTCTCAAGCTCAGCTACGAGAACGTCTGTAGCAGCACCGTTAGAACGTGTATCGTTCATTGTCTCTTCGAACTTAGCAAATGCAGCCTTAAGGGCATCTGAACCTGCCTCTGCAGCCTTCTTAGCTGACTCGATAGCGCGGTCACGTAAGTACTTCTGACCTACTTCCATACCCATACCATGCTGAGCGTTGTCCTCGAAGAGTGAGTTACACCATGCTGGACCCTTCTTAGAATCCTTGTTAACTGTAAATGGTGATGTAGCAGCAGGACCACCCCAAATTGAAGAACATCCTGTAGCGTTTGAAACATACATATGCTCACCGAAGAGCTGTGTAATAAGTCTTGCGTATGATGTCTCAGCACAACCTGCACATGATCCTGAGAACTCAAGGAGTGGCTGATTGAACTGTGAACCCTTAACTGTAAGGTCGCTACCTGCAGCTTCCTTACGTCCTACGTTAGCAACTAAGTAGTTGAATACTGGCTGCTCGTCTGCCTCGTCTGCCTGTGGAACCATAGAGATAGCACCAACTGGACAAACAGTAACACACTCGCCGCATCCCATACAATCAAGTGGAGATACGCTCATTGTGTACTTGTATTCTGAAGCCTTTGGCTTTGTATCAGCAAGCTTAATGTTTGCTGGAGCTGCCTTAACCTCGTCCTCTGAAAGCATGAATGGACGGATTGTAGCATGTGAACATACAAATGCACACTGGTTACACTGGATACACTTCTCAGCATCCCATGTAGGAACTGTTACAGCTGTACCACGCTTCTCGTATGCAGAAGCACCAAGCTCGAACTGTCCGTTAGGGTTCTCAACGAATGCTGAAACTGGAAGTGAATCACCATCCATCTTAGAGATAGGCTCTAAGAGATTCTTAACCATCTTAACAAGCTCTGGACGTCCCTGAAGCTCTGGCTTTGGAGCGTCTGGAGTTGGGTTCTTCCAAGAATCTGGAACATTTACCTTATGTACAGCATCAACACCAGCATCGATAGCGTTGTAGTTCATCTGAACAACATCGTCACCCTTCTTGCCGTATGACTTCTTAGCAGCTGCCTTCATGTACTCAACAGCCTTGTCGATAGGCATTACATCAGCAAGCTTGAAGAAAGCTGCCTGAAGGATTGTGTTTGTACGCTTACCCATACCGATTTCGATAGCCTTGTCGATAGCGTTAATTGTGTAAAGCTGAATGTTGTTGTCAGCGATGTACTTCTTTGCTTCAGCGTTAAGATGATTCTCAAGTTCCTCATCTGACCACTGGCAGTTAATCATGAATACTCCGCCTGGCTTAACGTCCTGAACCATCTTCATGCCCTGTGTAACGTAAGCTGGGTTGTGGCAAGCAACGAAATCAGCCTGGTTAATATAGTAAGGAGACTTGATTGGGTTATCACCAAAACGAAGGTGAGAAATTGTAACACCACCAGTCTTCTTTGAATCATACTGGAAGTATGCCTGGATGTACTTATCTGTGTGGTCACCGATAATCTTTGTAGAGTTCTTGTTAGCACCTACAGTACCATCACCGCCAAGACCCCAGAACTTGCACTCCTTTGTACCAGGAGCTGATGTAATAGGAGCTGGCTTAACCTCAGGAAGTGAAAGGTTAGTAACATCATCAACGATACCGATTGTGAATCTAGCCTTTGGCTGATCCTTCTCGAGTTCCTTGTATACAGCGAATACTGATGAAGGTGGTGTATCCTTTGAACCAAGACCATATCTACCACCGCAAATAACGATGTCGTTAAGACCTGCTTCACGAAGTGTTGTAGCAACATCAAGGTAAAGAGGATCAGCAAGAGCACCTGGCTCCTTTGTTCTATCAAGGATAGCGATCTTCTTAACTGTCTTAGGAAGTGCTGAAAGGAATGCCTCTGAAGACCATGGTCTGTAAAGACGTACCTTAAGTACACCAACCTTCTCTCCGTGTGCGTTTAAGTAATCGATAACTTCTTCTGCAACGTCGTTGATAGAACCCATAGCGATGATGATTCTGTCAGCGTCAGCAGCACCATAGTAGTTGAAAAGCTTGTAATCTGTACCAAGCTTTGCATTTACCTTATCCATGTACTTCTGAACTACAGCTGGGAAGTTATCAT
Source organism: Pseudobutyrivibrio sp. (assembly GCA_017934625.1). Lineage (GTDB taxonomy): Bacteria > Bacillota > Clostridia > Lachnospirales > Lachnospiraceae > Pseudobutyrivibrio. The sequence goes on from JAGBJE010000069.1 coordinate 3,192, forward strand.
AAGCTGTGTTGCAAGCTTCTCTATGCTGGAAGAAAACGTCACCGTTTTCGTGTGAACCACGCATTGTAGGATGCTCTGGATTAAGTGCGCGAGCTCTGAACTCAGCGATTGCATCCATGTTAACCATTTCTTTAAGATCTGCATAATCCCACTTCTCGATCTTCTGAATCTCGTGAGATGTACGGAAACCATCAAAGAAGTTAAGTACTGGAACATGTCCCTCGATAGCTGCAAGGTGAGCTACTGGAGAAAGATCCATAACTTCCTGTGGGTTTGTCTCAGCCATCATAGCGAAACCTGTCTGACGACAAGCATATACATCGGAATGATCACCGAAAATATTAAGTGACTGTGTAGCAACTGTACGAGCTGATACATCAAATACACAAGGTAACTGCTCTGCAGCAATCTTGTACATATTAGGGATCATAAGAAGAAGACCCTGTGAAGCTGTGAATGTAGTTGTGAGTGCACCTGCACCAAGTGAACCATGAACGGCACCTGCAGCACCTGCCTCAGACTCCATCTCTACAACCTTTACTTGATTTCCAAAAATATTCTCTAGACCTGCTGCTGACCACTGATCAACAAAATCGGCCATTGGGCTGGATGGTGTAATAGGATAAATTGCAGCAACATCTGTAAAAGCATAAGCTACGTGTGCTGCAGCCTGGTTTCCATCCATAGACTGTTTTGCTCTTGGCATTTTTAAATCCTCCTTATTAACTATGACATCTATAGTTCCCAGAGTGGCTAATTAAAAACCGGATTGCCACCCCACAATGTCGTGATTTTATGATAGAACTAATGAAAAAATTTTTCAACAGACCAAAGGGGCTTTTCTGTTCATTTTCAAGTACAAATTTGTTAAATAATTTTGTTTTCTTGTATAAAATTGCTAAAAAATTAACAATCTTTCCGGTTTTGTGGACTTACAGCCCGAAAAAGCCGTGTACTACGGACACTTGTCCTCACTAGATACACATGTCAAAAAATCCGCATTTATAATAGAAAAAATTGTAAAAATTATCTTTCCTCTTTTCATTGACACAAGCCATTTTGTTAAATATAATTTTAAAAAATTTACAGTCATTCAAAGAAAGAGAGGTTACCCTTTATGGCATCGATTATTGGTGATGGCATTACTTTCGACGACGTCTTACTGGTTCCACAGTATTCGGAAGTAACTCCAAATCTTATTGATCTTCACACAAATCTTACTAAAAAAATAAAACTTAACATTCCTATGATGAGTGCCGCTATGGATACAGTTACTGAATCCCGCATGGCAATCGCAATGGCTCGTCAAGGCGGTATCGGTATCATCCACAAGAATATGTCTATCGAGGCACAGGCTGAAGAAGTAGACAAGGTAAAGCGTTCAGAGAACGGTGTTATTACTGACCCATTCTTCCTAGGACCAGACAACACTCTTGCTGAGGCAAACGAGTTAATGGGTAAATTCAGAATTTCCGGTGTACCTATTACTAGAGAAGACGGCACACTCATCGGTATCATCACTAATCGTGACCTAAAATTCGAAACTGATTTTTCTAAAAAAATAAGTGAATCTATGACTTCAGAAGGCCTTGTTACCGCTAAGGAAGGCATTTCTCTAGAGGAAGCTAAGGAGATTCTTGGTAAGTCTCGTAAGGAAAAGCTTCCTATAGTAGATGATGACTTTAAGCTTAAGGGTCTTATCACTATCAAGGATATTGAAAAGCAGATTAAATACCCTAATGCTGCTAAGGATGACCAGGGCAGACTTCTCTGCGGTGCTGGTGTTGGTATTACAGGTAACATGATGGAGCGTGTAGCTGCACTTGTTGAAGCTCAGGTAGATGTTATCGTTATGGACTCAGCTCACGGTCATTCTAAGAACATCATCGAAGCTGTTAAGAAGGTCAAGGCTGCTTATCCAGATCTTCAGGTTATTGCTGGTAACATTGCAACAGGCGCTGCTACTAAGGCTCTTATCGAAGCTGGTGCAGACGCTGTTAAGGTTGGTATCGGACCTGGTTCTATCTGTACTACTCGTGTAGTTGCAGGTATTGGTGTTCCACAGATTTCTGCAATCATGGAATGCTACGAAACAGCTAAGGAATATGGTATTCCAATCATTGCTGATGGCGGAATTAAGTACTCAGGTGATATGACTAAGGCTCTTGCAGCTGGTGGTTCAGTATGTATGATGGGTTCAATGTTTGCAGGTTGTGACGAAGCTCCTGGTTCATTTGAGCTTTATCAGGGACGTAAGTACAAGGTTTACCGTGGTATGGGCTCACTTGCTGCTATGGAGAATGGTTCTAAGGATCGTTACTTCCAGGAAGGTGCTAAGAAGCTTGTTCCAGAGGGTGTTGAAGGACGTGTTGCTTACAAGGGTAGCTTAGAGGACGTTATCTTCCAGCTTATCGGTGGTATCCGTTCTGGTATGGGTTACTGCGGTTGCCCTACTATCCCAGAGCTTCAGGAGCGTGGCAAGTTCGTCAAGATTTCTGCTGCATCCCTTAAGGAGTCTCATCCACATGATATTCACATCACAAAGGAAGCACCTAACTACTCTGTAGAAGGTTAAGAGACACTATAACAAGAGCCAGTAGGTTACGCTCTCAAGCCTAAGATATTGCTACGCTTCGCATAGAAAGCTACGCTTTAGCAACACTTAGAGCTTGATAGCTACCTACTGGCTCTTATTCTTTTTCAATTAAATCTACAGGTCGAACTCGTCGGTTACGGATTCATCCAGTTCTGGTATATCCACATCGGCAGATTCCAGTCCTTCACGAATCAACTTCCAGTTTTGCAAAAACCATACAGTTTGAGCTGGATGTTTATATAAAGAAAGCATCTGCGCACCCTCATATTTATATGGGTACACAAGTGGAATATTTGTAGTTCTTGCTGTAGTAAAAAATATTAAATGCCTATATAGATGCTTTGTAATTGCATCTGGGTTAATACAGTAATAAATATTTTCTCCAAAATCATCGGAATAATTAAATTTCATCTTCGTCTGTTTAACATCACAAGGATTCATATCATTTATATCAAACTCATTTACTCGAAGAGATTTAATATCAAAATCTATATTATCCTCTTCCTTGGCCTTCTTGATAGCCTCTTTCCACTTTTTCGCTTCCAATGGACTCATCAGGCCAGCAAAGAACTTGTCTTCCTTCTCTACCTTTTCGGATTCCTCCTCAGATTCGGTCGGATCTTTTCCTGTCTTTAACCAATGATTGATGATATTAAGATTCTTATTCAATTGACTAATATAAGGGGCATATTGCTTATCCAATTGCACCATTTCCTTAAGGTTTGCCTCATACTCCCGTTTGGCTGCCTCGATAATATTCTTCTTTTTAAAATACATAGGAAGCCCAATCAGTAATGCAATACCAAAGAATATAACAAATACATTAATAATAATCCAATCCATATATCTTACGCTCCTTATTAGTGTTAAACAAATAGAATGGAATATCCTACAAGCATAATTACCCCAAGCAACAATACCGTATTTACTATGGTAAGTATTGTTAGCCATTTAATGCTCTTTTCTATACCCTGCTTTTTATTTTCGCAGTATAATTCATTAATCTTTTCTTTAAACTCTTCAACAGTTTCAGATAGCTGAGCTTTCAAAGGTGTTCTGTAATCAATCTTCTCCTCCAGGTTCTCAACCTTTTTCCCTAGAGCTTTTAAAAGCCTTTCATTACTTTCCTGTCCTACCTGCACCTGATTTCGTATATCTTTGTTGTCCTTACCAAACAGCTCTAAGACTTCCTGCATAGCATATAATTCATCCTGAAGCCTATTTATTTCCTCGCGTATGGCCTCTTCATTCATGCTGACATATCGTCGTCTAAAGATAGGTTTGCCATTGTACTCTCCCTGCATAACAACTCCTCCCTAAAGCTGTTTGTATTTTCGCACAATTGATATTACTATCTAAATTTTAGCACTTTTTACCACTATTTGTACACTATAATCACAAAATATACTAAATCTTGTAAAAATGGCCCGCCACAGGATTGTGACGAGCCATTTGGCAATTCTTTTTAATATTATAATGAGAACCTTGCAACAAAATCCTGAAGCTCTTGAGCATTACCTGCTAATCTATCAGATGCCTGTGCAACCTCGTAAGAAGATGCAGTCTGCTGCTCAGATGCCGCAGAAACATTAGATGTTTCATCTGCAACTGCAATACTCATCTGCTCAATCTCATGAATATTCTTAGCAATTGTATCTGTTCCACCTGAAAGCTGTTCTACGATGGCACTCATTGTATTTGATTCCTCTGAAATAGAGTTAACCATGTTTACAATGTTATTAAATGTTCCACCTGCCTCATTAACAAGCTCAGAACCATTTACAACCTCATCTGCACCTTGGCGCATAGCTGTTACAGCTTCCTGAGAATTCTTCATGATACCAGCAATAAGCTCGTTAATCTTCTGTGCAGCCTGGTTAGACTCATCAGCAAGCTTTGAGATCTCGCTTGCAACAACAGCGAAGCCTTTACCCATCTCACCAGCTCTTGCAGCCTCAATTGAAGCGTTAAGAGAAAGAAGGTTTGTCTGGCTGGCAATCTCTGCAATAGTAACAACGAACTCGTCGATACTCTTTAATCTCTCACCAAGGTCTTCAACAACCTGTGCTGTATTCTCAACAGAATCTCTGATTGTATTCATCATGTCTGTTGCATTTGTCATATCAGCAGCACCGTTTATAGCTGCCTCGTTTGTAGCCTTAATCATCTCTGAAGAACGGCTAATTGCTTCCTTGAAATCTTCCATGTTTGTAACGAAAGAATCGGTCTCGTTACTTGCACCTGTAACTGCGTTAATCTGTCCTGAGCAAGATGTAGCAACATTTGTACAAGATGTAGCAACCATCTCACTAGCCTCTGCAGATTGAGAAGCAGATGCCGAAAGCTCTTCTGAAGCGGATGCAACGGAAGCTGTAGTGTCCGAAATCTGAAGCATAAGATTACGAATATTAGAATGCATCATATCAAGGGCTTCAGATATAGCACCAATCTCATTGTTATGATTTGTAAGCTTTCTAACCTCTTCCATGTCAGCATTTTCGGTAAAGTCACTATTTGACATTCTAATCATCTGATTAGCTGAAAGAATAATAGGTTTTGTAATCTTTCCACCAAAGTAGAAGGCTACAAACGCACCTATAACAATTAGTACTAAAAGAATAATAATTGTCTGCACTACGCTTGTAATCAAAGCCTGATGCTGATGCCCTATAAAATCCTTTTCAAGTGCCTCTAAATCATCAATCCATACACCAGTACCCATAACCCAATCGAATGGCTCATAGTATGCTGTATAATTAATTTTTGGAAGTTCTTCAGTCTCATTTGGCTTAGCAAACATAAGTTGTGTATAACCACCGCCTTCTTGCAAACCATTTTCAATCATCTGCTGAATGAATTTATTTCCGCTGGAATCTGTCAAATCCCAACGCGACTGACCTTCTGTATCGCGTCCCAAAAGAACTACATTTATACCATCAGAGGTATCAACCCAAAAATATCCATTACCTTCATTATATCTAAGTTCTCTGATTATATCGGCTGACTCCTTTTTAGCCTCATCCAGTGTCATCTGACCTGCCTGGTATCTGCCATACATTACCTGACAGATACTCATGGCTTCTTCAGTTTCATATTTCAACTGAGCTTTAACATCATCCAGAAGTCGGGTGCTGTAAGCCTCTGTAGATTCATTATTTGTCTTGATTGTGTTAATAATAGTGAAAATAGAAATAATGCCAGCTGTTACAATTACAGCAGTTAGAATAACTGCTACCAAAGTAGTTTTAAGACTTCCCCTCTTTTTAGTGCCTTCCATGTTTCGCAACCTCCTCCGAATTAATGTTGTAAGCCATAAAAGCTACTTATTAATATAGCAGAAGTTGTCTGACAATTGCTATTTTTCACAGATTATTCATTGTTAATTTTTCATACAAACCATGCATCTATTATTTGAATTTTTCTACTCTGTTTTTAATGTTCTGCTGTAAGTTACGAT
>JAGBJE010000070.1 GCA_017934625.1 Pseudobutyrivibrio sp.
AGATTTTATTCTGCCTTTGATATTTGCCATAGTCGGCGGCAACAAATGGTTTTGCAACAACATGTGCGGCAGAGGTCAGCTGTTTTGGGTACTTGGAAGAAATGTAGGATGCTCCAGAAAAAAGCCTGCCCCTAAGTGGCTTTCATCTAAGTGGTTTAGATATGGATTCCTTGTATTTTTCTTGACCATGTTTGGCACAATGGTATTTCAGACCTACTTGGTATTTTCTGGCGCCGGCACACTAAGAAAAGCTATCAAGCTGTTTTGGACATTCAAGGTACCTTGGCAGTGGGCATACTCAGGCAGTGCTTTCCCTGATTGGGTAGCCCAATTCGGATTTGGATTCTATAGCCTGATGCTCACTTCCACTTTGATTGGACTGATAGTAATGGTACTATATAAAGAAAGAACCTGGTGCACATTCTGCCCAATGGGAACCATGACTCAGGGTATATGTAAAATAAAATCAAAAGGAGATAAATAGAAATGACAATAGAAGAAAGAGCTGATTTAGCAGCTAATTTAAAAGCGACAGGCCAGTGCAACTGCACACAGTCTGTACTTAAGGCATTTGAAGATAAGATTGATATTGCTCCAGAGGAGCTTTCAAAGCTTGCAGCAGGTTTCGCAGCGGGCATGGGATGTATGGAAAGCACCTGCGGAGCTCTTATAGGAGCCGTAATGACAGCAGGTATGATTACAGATGGAAAGGGCACCCCTAGATACTCAAAGGAGATAGTGGCTAAGTTCAATGAAAAATGTGGCGCCACAATCTGCAAGGACCTAAAGGGAATCACCACAGGCCAGGTACTTTGCGAATGCCCTGAGTGTGTACGTAATGCAGTTTTGGTTTTAGGCGATACACTAGGTGTGCAGAACTAAATACATAACGTATATACGATAATAGCTAGCTATAAATCCAATTGATAGCTGGCTATTATTTTTTGTAATGATAATACCTATTGACCTAGTAGGTAATAAGATTTATTATATCTGACATAGAAACGAGAAAGGAGGTAGCACATGAAAAACATTTTATGTTTTGGTGATTCAAATACATACGGACTTAGGCCAGATAATGGAGAAAGATATTCAAGTGATGTGAGATGGACAGGGATTCTTTCCAAGAAGCTGGGCTACTCAAACTATCGTGTAGTTGAGGAAGGGCTTTGCGGAAGGACAACTGTTTTTGAAGATAGCACACGTATTGGCAGGAACGGCTCTCTTTACTTACCGGTTTTCTTAGAGTCGCATTATCCAATCGATACTGTGGTGCTGATGCTAGGAACTAACGATTGCAAAACTATTTATAATGCCTCCGCTACTGTAATAGGTAGGGGAATAGAAATCCTTCTTAAACAAATTAGAGCGTATAAAAAAGATATGGACATCATCTTGGTATCCCCTATTCATCTTGGGGAAAAGGTTTGGATGAAGGAGTATGATCCAGAGTTTAATGAAAATTCAGTGGTTACCTCCAAGGAGTTGAAGGCAGTATTTAAAAAGCTTGCGGAGGAATATGATTGTAAGTTTTTGGCAGCATCTGATGTGGCGAAGCCTTCAGAATTGGATCAAGAACACATGGATGATAAAAGCCATGAGAGTCTTGCGGGGGCAATTGAAAAATTGATTAAAATATAAATGAAAGAGGACGATTGAAATGAGAAACAAATTATTAAGAAGATTATCAAGTGGATTGCTTATTACAGCTGTGGTAGCAGCTTCATTTACAGCATGCGGCTCTAAGGAAGATGCTAGTGCTACAACAGAAACAGCTAGTGCTGAGTCTAATGAGGACAGCACATCTGATGCTTCATCATCAGCAGGTTTTAGAACATTAGATGAAATCAAGGAGAGCGGTACTATCAACATCGGTGTATTTTCTGACAAGAGCCCATTTGGCTATGTAGATGAGAATGGTGAGTACGCTGGATATGATGTTTATTTTGCAGAAAGAATTGGTAAGGACCTAGGTGTAGATATCAACTATGTTTCAACAGAGGCTGCTAACAGAATTGAATATCTTCAGACAGGAAAGGTAGATATTATTCTTGCAAACTTCACAGTTACAGAGGAGAGAGCAGAGGAGGTTGACTTCGCACTACCATATATGAACGTTGCACTTGGTGTTGTTTCACCTTCAGATGCAGTTATCGAAAGCCTTGATGATATCGGAGCTGACGATCAGGTTATCGTAATTTCTGGAACAACAGCAGAGACATACCTTACAAAGAATTATCCAGATATTAAGCTTCAGAAGTATGATGCATACGCAGAGGCAAAGACAGCATTCGAAAATGGTAATGGCGTAGCATGGGCAAATGATAACACTGAGGTTATCGCATTCTCACTTGAAAATGAAGGCTATACAGTAGGCATTCCATCACTTGGGGACAACGACACTATCGCACCAGCTGTAACAAAGGGCAATGAAACACTTCTCACATGGCTCAATGATGAGATTACATCATTAGGTGATGAGCAGTTCTTCCATGCGGATTATGAGGCTACACTTCTTGATACTTATGGAGCTGACTATGAGGATACACTAGTAGTAGAAGGTGGAAAAGTACAGTAATAATTGAAAGGCTATTTATTTAGTAATGGATATAAATATTCTAAGAGAATATATTCCACTATATAAGGACGCACTTTTTCTTACAATGAAGATTGGATGGCAGGGCATTTTATTAAGCTTGATTTTGGGGCTTGCTGGCGCTGCCATTCTTCATTTTAGAATTCCCGTTCTTAAAGCTATAACTGGAATATACATTGAAATTTTTAGAAACACACCACTTTTGGTGCAGCTGTTTTTTATATATTTTGCGCTGCCAAAGGTGGGGATAAAGATTACAGCAGAAACATGTGGTGTCCTGGGTCTTGGGCTTTTAGGTGGCGCCTATATGATAGAGACAATCAGAAGCGGACTTGAATCAATCCCAGTAATTCAGACAGAAAGCGCACTAAGTCTTGGCATGACAAAGGAGCAGACATTTATACATGTCATTTTGCCTCAGGCAATCTCCATGAGTGTACCGGGCCTTCTTGCTAACATCATCTTCCTATTGAAGGAGACATCGGTGTTTTCAACAATCAGTCTGATGGATTTGATGTTCACGGCGAAGGATTTGATTGGTATGTACGCAAAGACTATAGAGTGCCTATTCCTTCTGGTGGTGTTCTATTTGATAATGCTTCTTCCAGTTTCAATTCTTGGAAGTATTGTAGAAAGGAGGATGCGTTATGGCCAATTTGGGGATTGATGTGTTGTTTAAAGGTACAAACTTCTTAAGATTATTGCAGGGACTTTGGGTGTCAGTAGAAATAAGCCTTGTATCGGTGGCAATCAGCATCCTGCTAGGCCTTGTTGTTGGTGTTCTGATGACATTTAATAAGCTATGGCTTAAGGCAATTCTTAAAATCTATCTTGAGATTGTAAGAATCATGCCACAGATGGTGCTGCTGTTCATTGTATATTTCGGAACTACCAGAGTGTTTGGATGGGATATAACAGCGGAGGCGGCCGCCATATTTGTATTCAGCTTTTGGGGCGTTGCCGAAATGGGAGATTTGGTAAGAGGCTCCATCAAAAGCATTCCTAAGATTCAGTTTGAATCAGCCTATGCACTTGGAATGGATAAGAAACAGACGTATTTTTATATCATATTGCCACAGACAATTAGACGGCTGATTCCACTTTCTATCAATCTGATTACAAGAATGATCAAGACCACATCCCTTGTAATGATGATTGGAATTGTGGAAGTTCTAAAGGTGGCACAGCAGATAATCGAGGCCAACAGAAAGGCTTCACCAAATGCTGCATTTGGCGTGTTTGCTGTTGTATTTTTACTATACTTTATAGTTTGCTGGCCAATTAGCAGGCTTGCAGTATATTTAGAGAAAAGGTGGGCGTAATGAGCGAATTATTAAAGGTAACACATTTACAAAAGAAATTTGGAGATAATGTAGTTCTTAAGGATATAAACCTGTCTGTAAAGAAGGGAGAGGTTGTTGTAATCATCGGTCCATCAGGCTGCGGTAAAAGCACATTTCTTAGATGCCTTAATGGGCTTGAAGAAATTCAGGATGGTGTGATAGTGGTGGACGGTCTTCCTGTAGAGGCAGGTAAAAGGGAGATTACCAAGCTTCGTCAAAAAATTGGTATGGTATTTCAATCCTACGAGCTTTTTCCACACAAGACAGTTCTAGAGAATATTATCCTTGCTCCAATGAAGGTGCAAAAGCGTTCTAAAGATGAAGCAATCAAGGAAGCCTTAGAGCTTCTTGATAAGGTAGGACTTGTAGACAAGAAGGATTATTATCCAAGACAGCTTTCCGGCGGACAGAAGCAGCGAGTGGCAATTGTAAGGGCGCTTCTCATGCATCCTGATATCTTACTATTTGATGAGGTAACGGCGGCGTTAGATCCTGAGATGGTCCATGAGGTGCTAGAGACTATGCTATCTCTTGCAAAGTCAGGCTCCACCATGCTAATCGTTACACATGAGATGTCATTTGCCAGAGCTATTGCTGATAGAATCATTTTCCTGGATAAGGGAGAGATAGTTGAGGAAAGCAGTGATGCCAAGAGCTTTTTTATAAAGCCAACTACGGAAAGGGCAAAGAAGTTCTTGAAAACATTTGACTATGAATAGTGATGAATACTGAAAATAGCTGGTTATAAAATGTATTGATAGCCAGCTATAATTTTTAGCAATTATAAAACCTATTGACCTAGTAGGCAATACCGTTTATTATAGTCACATCAAGAAAACAAACGAGAATATTCTTAAGAAACTAATGGAACTAAAGGAGGAAACGAATATGAGCAACTATAGATTTGAAACATTGGCACTTCACGTTGGACAGGAAACCCCAGATCCCGCATCTGATGCAAGAGCAGTACCTATTTACCAGACAACATCTTATGTGTTTAGAGACTCACAGCATGCAGCTGACAGATTTGGTCTTGCAGACGCAGGTAACATATATGGAAGACTTACTAATTCAACTCAGGGCGTACTCGAAGCCAGAGTAGCAGCTCTCGAAGGTGGTAGTGCAGCACTTGCAGTTGCATCTGGTGCAGCAGCAATCACATATACAATCCAGGCCCTTGCAGCAAACGGTGGTCACATCGTAGCACAGAAGACAATCTACGGTGGCAGCTACAATCTACTTGCACATACACTTACACAGTATGGCGTTTCTACAACATTTGTAGATGCTCACAACTTAGATGAAGTAAAGAATGCAATTCAGGATAACACTAGAGCAATTTACCTTGAGACTCTTGGAAATCCAAACAGTGATATTCCAGATATCGATGCAATTGCCCGTATTGCGCACGAAGCAAATCTTCCACTTGTTGTTGATAACACATTTGGTGCAGCTTACTGGGTTCGTCCAATTGAGCATGGCGCAGATATCGTAGTTCACTCAGCTACAAAGTTTTTCGGTGGCCACGGAACAACACTTGGCGGCGTTATTGTAGAAGCTGGCAAATACGATTGGAAATCATCAGGCAAATATCCAAATATTGCAGATGCTAACCCTAGCTATCATGGTGTTTCATTTGCTGAGGTGGCCGGACCTGCAGCATTTGTAACTTATATTAGAGCAATTCTGCTTAGAGACACAGGGGCAACAATCTCTCCATTTAATGCATTCCTCCTTTTGCAGGGAATTGAGACCTTGCCTCTACGTCTCGACAGACATGCTGAAAACACAAAGAAGGTTGTAGAGTTCCTTAAGAATCATCCAAAGGTAGCTCATGTAAACCATCCATCGTTACCAGAGCATCCTGACCATGAATTATATAAGAAGTACTTCCCTAAGGATGGTGGTAGTATATTTACATTTGAAATTAAGGGTGGTAAGGAAGAGGCATACAAATTCATCGATAGCCTTGAAATCTTCTCAATCCTTGCAAATGTAGCTGATGTAAAGAGCCTTGTAATTCACCCAGCGACAACCACACATTCACAGCTCACAGAAGAAGAGCTTTTAGATCAGGGAATTACTCAAAGCACAATTCGTCTATCAATTGGTACAGAGCACATTGATGATATCATCGAAGACCTTGAGAAGGGCTTCGCAGCAATCGACGACGAAAAAATAGATGAGATTTTTAATGCAGAGAAAAACGCAAATGCGGTATAATAGGGTTTAATGAGATTTAAATGAGCCTGTTAGTCTAATAATTGACTAAAGGCATAAATGAGCCTGTAGTTAACAAGCTATTGTATTTCTTAAGGGAGACGTGCTGTCGACCGTAGAAATATAATGCTTGTTAGCGTAACAGGCGGACTATATTATTAGAAAAACTAGGAGGATATTGATATGTCAAAGATATATAAGGGAGCAAGTGAATTAATCGGAAATACTCCACTTGTTGAGGTTACAAATATTGAAAAGGAGCTTGGCCTTGAGGCAACAGTTTTAGTTAAGCTTGAGTATTTTAATCCAGCAGGTTCTGTAAAGGATAGAGTTGCACTCGCAATGATTGAGGATGCAGAGGAGAAGGGTTTATTAAAGGAAGGTTCAGTTATCATTGAGCCAACAAGTGGAAACACAGGTATTGGTCTTGCAGCTATTGCAGCAGCTAAGGGCTACCGTGCAATCCTTACAATGCCAGAGACAATGTCTGTTGAGCGTAGAAATATTCTTAAGGCATATGGTGCAGAGATTGTCCTTACAGAAGGTGCACAGGGTATGAAGGGAGCCATTGCAAAGGCAGAAGAGCTTGCCAAGGAAATTGAAGGAAGCTTCATCCCAGGACAGTTTGTTAACCCTGCAAACTCAGCAGCACATCGTACTACAACAGGTCCAGAGATTTGGAAGGATACAGATGGAAATGTGGATATCTTCATCGCTGGTGTTGGTACAGGTGGAACAGTTACAGGTGTTGGCGAATATCTTAAGAGCCAGAATCCTAAGGTGCAGGTAGTTGCACTTGAGCCAAAGGATTCGCCAGTTCTTTCTGAGGGACGTGCAGGTGCTCACAAGATTCAGGGAATCGGCGCAGGCTTTGTACCAGAGGTTCTTAACACAAAGATATATGATGAGGTATACAAGGCAGACAGTGCAGATGCTTTCGAGGCAGCTAAGCTTCTTGCTAAGAAGGAAGGTATTTCTGTAGGTATCTCATCTGGCGCAGCTCTTCATGGTGCTATCGAGCTTGCAAAGCGCCCAGAAAACAAGGGAAAGACAATCGTAGCTCTTCTTCCAGACTCAGGAGACCGCTACTATTCAACACCACTTTTTACAGAATAATAATGATTATTTTAAGGCTAGAGCATTTCGCTCTAGCTTTTTTTTGAGAGAGGCATTATATTAACCCACTTGCACACAACCAATTTTTGTATTATTTTATAGTCATGATTAATGTATGTATCGTAGAAGATGAGTTGGCTCAGGCAGAGCTTCTCAAACAATATATAAATAAATATGGAAATGCTACAAAGCAGCCTTTTAATATCACGCACCTTAGTGATGGAATAGACCTTGTGGATGATTATAAGGGGCAGTTTGATATTATATTGCTTGATATTCAGATGAAGCATTTAGATGGTATGGCAGCTGCGGAGAAGATTCGTAAGGTGGATTCTGATGTTATCATTATTTTTATCACATCCACTGTGCAGTATGCAGTGCAGGGCTATGCTGTAGATGCCTTAGGATATGTGCTAAAGCCTGTGCCTTACACTCAGTTTGAGCAGCTTTTTGAAAAGGCTATCACAAGGGTTAATGCTAAGAAGCAGCATATTTATGTAAAGGTTTCTGTGGATGACAAGCAGATGAAGCTTGACTGTGATACTATTTCATATATTGAAAGTCAGCGTAATAATGTAGTTATTCATACCGATGAACGTGATTATACCACCATTGGCCCACTCAAAAGATTTGACGAGATGCTGATGGACCATGGATTTAGTAAATGTCATAACGCATATCTTGTGAACCTTTCCATGGTAGAGGCAGTGCAAAAGGAAGAAGTGATTCTTACTAATGGAGTGACACTTCCTATTAGTAGAGCAAGAAAAAAGGAATTTATGGCAGCCCTTACAGAGGACATTCTATAGGAGATGATTATGGATTTACATGCTTTTTTAGACCCAGTGAAATTACAGGATACCCCGCGACTTTTTACCGCTATTGCTGAATGGCTAGCGGTTTTTGTTTATTTTAATATTTATAAAAGAAGACGCCACGACAAGGTGTATGTTTTCCAATGCATAGGTACATTGGCAGTGCAGATTATATATCAGTTTATAGCAGGCTTGCTGCCAATAGAATTCTGGATTCCCTGTATGATTGGAGCAGTTGCACTGATGTATGCTTCGCTGTATTTTGTGCTTGATATTAAGCCAAGGGATTGTGGAGTTATTACTACTCATGCGTTTGTTTTGGCAGAATTTGCAGCATCCTTATATATTCAGCTTTATGTATGGTGTGTTTATTTTTCAAATGTAGATGATTTTACCGAATCTGCTGTAGTAATGGTTATCGTATATACGATAACATTTATTGCTTATTATAATTTTGAAAAAGGTAACATCCCGCCAAACAAAAATCTTAATGTAAAGACAAATGAACTTATAAGCGTTATTGTTACAGGTATTGGTGCTTTTATTATGTCAAACCTTAGCTTTATAACTCAAAAGACACCATTTTCGGCTTCAGAAAACATGCTATATGTTAGAACTCTGGTAGATTTCGGAGGTATGCTGATGCTGATGACAGAAATGGGACGACGTAATGAGCTGGCTGCTAAGAATGAAAGCGATGCCATCAATCAGCTATTCCAAAAGCAGTACGAGCAGTACAAGCTGGCTGTTGATAATTCCGAGGCACTTCGCAAGGAAATGCACGATATGAAGCATTATGTAATGGCGCTTAAGGAAGAGGATGACCCGGTAAGACGTGCTGAGGTGCTAGAGGATATGGAGCAGGCTATTGCTATTCAGGAATCATTTATGAACACAGGCAATAAGGTATTAGATGTTATCCTTACCACCAAAAGCCTACAGTGCCAGAA
>JAGBJE010000071.1 GCA_017934625.1 Pseudobutyrivibrio sp.
AAAGGTCAGGTTCACAGCTTCTTAGACGACATAGATGGTATAGGCCCTAAGAGAAGGAAAGCTCTTATGAAAAAGTATGTTTCTGCGGAGAAGATGGCAGAGGCTTCTGTGGAGGATTTAATGGACACAGAATCTATGTCAAAGGAAGCAGCAGAAAATGTATACAATTACTTTCACCCTATTAATTCAGGCAAAAATGAGCTACAATAGGTTAAGATTTTAATTGTGATCGGAGGTTTTTATGGCAAATAACAAATTTGTTACAGTTGCTACTGTTAAAGAGAGATTTAATCTTACAAACTACACACCAGATTTGAATTTGGAGGAGGCTAGGGTTACAGTTGCTGATGTTAACAGACCAGCGCTACAGCTTCATGGATTTTACGAGCATTTCGAGCCTAGCCGCATTCAGGTAATCGGTAATGTTGAGACTGCATATTTATCAAAGAAGACAGACGAGGAAAAGGCCGAGAGCTTTGCTAAGCTTTTTTCCTATGACATTCCTTGTGTAATCTACTGTAGAGATGAAAAGCCTGAGGATGTTATCCTTAAAGAAGCTAATAAGGCAAAGATTCCAGTGCTTGGTACAGACCGTGCTACATCAGAATTTATGTCTGCTCTTATCTTTTCTCTTAACATGGATTTCGCTCCATACACCACTATTCACGGTGTACTTGTAGATGTTTACGGTGAAGGACTTCTTATCACAGGTGAGTCTGGAATTGGTAAATCAGAGGCCGCTTTGGAGCTTATCAGAAGAGGCCACAGATTGGTTTCTGATGATGTTGTTGAAATCCGTCGTCCTAACAACGAAAGATTATATGGAAGAGCACCTTCAATCACACAGTACCTCATTGAGCTTAGAGGCATTGGTATTATCGATGTTAAATCACTTTACGGTGTTGAGGCTGTTAAGGATGAGCAGCGCATCGATTTAGTTATTAAGCTGGAGGATTGGTCAAAGGAAAAGGAATATGACCGCCTTGGAATGACAGATGAATACATGAATATCCTTGGTATTGATGTAACATGTCATTCTCTTCCAATCAGACCGGGTCGAAATCTCGCTATTATATGCGAGGCTGCAGCAGTTAACCATCGTCAGAAGAAGATGGGATATAACGCGGCAGAGGAGCTATATAGACGAGTTCAAAATAATATAAATGGTTAACAGGAGATTTTTAGTATTATGGAACGCAAAAACGCATGGAGTAAGTATACATCTGAAAAAGATGTAAAGAAGGTTATGGAATTTGGTGAGGAGTACAGACAGTTCCTTTCAGCATGTAAGACTGAAAGAGAATGTGTTGAATTCTTCGTTAATAAGGCTAAAGAGGCTGGTTATTTAGATTTAGAAGATGTTATTGCCAAGGGCAAGAAGCTTAAGGCTGGTGACAGAGTATACGCTGTTAATAAGGGCAAGATGCTTGCTATGTTCAACATTGGTACAGAGCCACTTGAGAATGGCCTTAACATCCTTGGCGCTCACATCGATAGCCCAAGAATGGATTTAAAGCAGAATCCACTTTATGAGGATACTGATTTAGCACTTCTTGATACACATTACTACGGCGGAATTAAGAAGTATCAGTGGGTAACTATTCCACTTGCACTTCACGGTGTTCTTGTTAAGAAGACAGGTGAGGTTGTTAACGTTAATGTTGGTGAAGATGAGTCAGACCCAGTATTTGGTATTTCTGATCTTCTTATCCACCTTGCAGCAGATCAGATGGACAAGAAGGGTGCAAAGGTTGTAGAGGGTGAAGACCTTAACGTTATCGTCGGTAGCATCCCTGGCTTTGATAAAAAGGGCGAGAAGGAAAAGGAATCAGTTAAGAAGAATATTCTTAAGCTTCTAAAGGATAAGTATGATATTGAGGAAGAGGATTTTATTTCTGCTGAAATTGAAGTTGTTCCAGCAGGTCCTGCTCGTGACTTTGGTTTTGACCGTTCTATGATTTTAGGCTATGGTCATGATGATAGAGTATGTGCATATCCTTCATTCATGGCACTTGTTAACACTACTAAGAAGCTTAACAAGACAGCATGTGCTCTTCTTGTTGATAAGGAAGAAATCGGTTCAGTTGGTGCAACAGGTATGCAGTCTAAGTTCTTTGAGAACACTTTAGCAGAGCTTTACAATTGTGTGGGAGACTATTCAGAGCTTAAGCTTCGTCGTGCGCTTACAAATTCAAAGGTTCTTTCTTCAGATGTTTCTGCAGCACTTGATCCAAACTACGCATCAGCATTTGAAAAGAACAATGCAGCTTATCTTGGTCGTGGTCTTGTATTTAACAAGTACACAGGAGCTAGAGGAAAGAGTGGTTCTAACGATGCATGTGCAGAGTACGTTGGAGAAGTTCGCGGAATCATGGATAAGGATAACGTATGCTGGCAGACAGCTGAACTTGGTAAGGTAGACCAGGGTGGCGGTGGAACAATCGCTTACATCATGGGTAACTACAACATGCAGGTTATTGATTCAGGTGTTGCAGTGCTTTCAATGCATGCACCATGCGAAATCATCTCTAAGGTAGATTTATACGAAGCGTTATTAGGATACGAGGCGTTTATTAAGTATGCTTAATGAGAAATATATGAGCCTGGCCAAGAAATTGGCCGAGGCTTTTCTAAATTCAACAGTATTAACTGAGGAACCAATGAAGGCTCACACCACCTTTAGAATTGGTGGTCCAGCAGATATTCTTATAGAGCCAGCTTACTGCGATATTACAGCCATCCTCCACTTATTGAAAGAGGAGGATGTGCCTTTTACTGTAATCGGTAATGGTAGTAATCTTTTGGTTTCTGATGATGGTATTGAAGGCGTTGTTATCGCACTAGGCAAAAAATCAGGAGAAATTTCTATAAGTGGAGATACTATTGTAGCTGAAGCAGGTGCATTATTATCTACGGTGGCAAATGCTGCAGCAGACGCTGGACTTACAGGACTTGAGTTTGCATCCGGCATTCCTGGTACCTTAGGTGGCGCGGTATACATGAATGCCGGAGCCTATGGCGGCGAAATTAAGGACGTGCTTGAATCAGTTACAGTGTTAAATGCAGATTTTGAAAAACAGGTATATAATCCTAAGGATCTGGATTTATCCTATAGACATTCTGCCCTTATGGAAATAGGCGGTTTTGTAACAGATGTAGTTATAAAGCTTACACCTGGTGATAAGGATGAAATTAAGGCTAAAATAGAGGAAATCAGAAATCAGCGTGTTTCTAAACAGCCTTTAAACTTTCCAAGCGCAGGCTCTACTTTTAAGAGACCTGAAGGATATTTTGCAGGAAAACTTATTGACGACGCCGGCCTTAGAGGCTATAGTGTAGGCGGAGCACAGGTTTCCGAGAAGCACTGTGGCTTTGTTATAAACAAAGATAATGCAACTGCAAAAGATGTTTTACAGCTTATGCAGGATGTTGATGATAATGTATATAATAAATTTGGTGTTCATTTAACACCAGAGGTACGAATTATAGGGAGGAACATCAATTGAAGCTTTTAATTCTCACAGGAATGTCAGGAGCTGGAAAAAGCACAGCTTTTAAAATGCTAGAAGATATGGGATATTACTGTGTTGATAATTTGCCTATACAATTACTCAAGAGCGTAGTGGAATTGGCTGAAAACGGTGCATTCGATGAGAAAATTGTAGTGGGTATTGATGTTCGCAATGGCAGAGCCATGAAGCTTTTGCCGGACATTCTGCAGGAATTAGACAACGATAACAAGCAATTTTCTATACTTTTCTTGGATGCTGAGGATGATGTTCTTATAAAAAGATACAAAGAAACCAGACGTAATCATCCATTGTCGGGTAGGGAAAGAATTGCAGCAGGCATTGTTAAGGAACGAGAATCAATTGGCTTCTTAAGGGATGAGGCTGATTATGTAATTGATACTACACATCTTCTTACAAGAGAATTAAAAGCAGAGCTTGAAAAAATCTTTGTTGATGATGTAGATTATAAGAGCTTATTTATTACAATCGTTTCCTTCGGATTCAAATACGGTATACCAGAGGATGCTGATTTGGTATTCGACGTAAGGTTCTTGCCGAACCCTTATTACGATACAGAGCTTAGGCCGTTTACAGGAAATGATCAACCTATTAAGGATTTTGTTCTTAAATATGATGAGGCTCAAACCTTCCTGGAAAAGACTACAGATTTAATTAAGTTTTTAATACCTAATTATATAAAAGAAGGAAAGAATCAGCTCGTAATCGCAGTAGGCTGTACTGGAGGTAAGCACAGAAGCGTATGCCTTGCTGATGAAATCTTTAATGCACTTAATGGTGACGAGTCCTACGGACTTAAAATAGAGCATCGAGATATTGGAAAAGATGCTTTGAGAGGAAAGTAATTGTCGTTTTCAAAAGACGTAAAAGAAGAGCTTTTTTCTGTAATCCCAAAGAGCAGACATTGCATTGTTGCAGAGCTTGCTGGGATTTTTCTAATGCATGGCATTGATATACACAAAAGTATCTCAGATGATGCATTACAAAGAAAAGTCTTTACTTTATTAAATAAAACACGTAATATAGGAAAAGATGTCACGGTACTTTCAGAGGATGTCTATTTAGAGACCATAAAAATGGTTAAGCTAAATGAGGATTGCTCAAAGGTAAACGAGTTGATAATTCAACAGCATTGCTGTAAGCGCTCTTTCATTAGAGGGGCATTTTTAGTGGCTGGATCAATTTCAGACCCTAACAAGGGGTATCATTTTGAAATTGTTTGTAACATGGAATCACAAGCTATACAGCTTGTTAAGGCTATGAATGTATTTGATGTTGAGGCTAAATATGTTTGTCGCAATGGTAAATACGTTGTATACCTTAAAGAGGGAGCTCAGATTGTAGAGATACTTAGAGTTATGGAAGCTGCCCACTCTGTTATGGAATTAGAGAATATACGCGTTGTTAAGGAAGTACGAGGCACTATCAATCGCAAGGTTAATTGCGAAACAGCCAACATAGGCAAGACTGTCAGCACTGCAGTTAGACAGATAGAAGATATCAATCTAATTGAAAAGCACATTGGATTGGAGAATCTTCCACAGCCTCTTCAGGAGATAGCAGCAGTCAGATTGGAATATCCAGATACACCATTGGGTTCGCTGGGCCAGTATTTGGATCCACCTATTGGAAAATCGGGAGTTAATCACCGGTTAAAGAAATTGGCAAAAATTGCAGAAGAGTTTAGATAATCCAGCGGAGGTTTTTTAGTTTTTCAGGAGGAAATAATGCAAAAACAAGTTACAATCCAGATGTCAAATTCAATGGAAGCCACACCTATTGCACATTTGGTGCAGTTAGCTAATCAGTTCGCAAGTTCAATCTATTTTGAAATGGATGAGAAAAAGGTAAATGCTAAGAGCATCATGGGAATGATGAGTTTAGTTCTAGCATCAGGACAGACAGTAGTTATTGATGCAAGTGGTGATGATGAAGAAAAGGCAGTAGCTGAACTTTCTAATTTCCTTACAAAATAAATTATAAAGAGGATTATATGTCAAAGAGATTATTGTTTATAGTAAATCCCCGCTCAGGAAAGGGGCAAATAAAAGAACATCTTGCTGACATCCTAGACATTATGGTTAAGGCTGGCTATCAGGTTAGTGTGCATATTACACAATCTGGAGGCGATGCTACTAAACAGACAATTGAAAGAGCTAAGGAATTTGATAGAATCGTTTGCTCTGGTGGAGATGGCACCTTGGACGAAGTAGTTACAGGAATGATGCGTCTTGCTCCATCAGAAAGAAAGCCTATTGGATATATTCCAGCAGGTTCTACAAATGATTTTGGAAATTCTCTTGGTATAGATAAGAATATGTTGAATGCAGCGCATATCAGTGTATCCGATAATCTATTTCCATGTGATATAGGTAATTTTAATTCGGACTCATTTGTTTATGTAGCTGCATTTGGTATTTTTACAGAAGTTTCTTATGCCACACCACAGGATATGAAAAATGTTCTAGGACATGCAGCTTATATTATAGAGGGAGCTAAGCAGTTAAGAGATATTCCATCCTTTAGAATGCAGGTGGAATATGATGGTAATGTTATCTATGATGAATTTATTTATGGAATGATAACCAACTCTAAATCAGTTGGTGGCTTCCAGGGAATCATTAGAGGTGACATAGGCCTTAACGATGGTGTTTTTGAGGCAACGCTTATTAAAATGCCACGAAATCCTATGGAATTAAACGAAATCTTAGGCTATATGACAGGTATTATCCCTGATTCTGATATGGTATATTCCTTCCAAACATCTCAGATAAAGCTTACATGTAGTGATGAGGTACCATGGACACTGGATGGAGAATTTGGAGGAAATCATAATTCTGTTACCATCATAGATGAAAGAGGTGCAGTGCAAATTGCTATTGAATAGAAATATTCATTATGGTAGAATTTCGGTTAGATAGGGTTCTATTTTAGAATCTAAAAACGCATATATGGAGGAATAATTTATGTTAGTTTCTGCAAAAGAAATGCTTGATAAAGCAAAAGCAGGCCACTATGCAGTAGGCCAGTTTAACATTAACAACCTTGAGTGGACAAAGGCCATTCTTCTTACAGCTCAGGAGCTTAACTCACCTGTAATCCTTGGTGTATCTGAGGGTGCTGGTAAGTACATGACAGGTTTCGGTACTGTAGCTGCTATGGTTAAGGCTATGGATGAGGAGCTTGGAATTACAGTTCCTGTAGCACTTCACCTTGATCACGGTACATACGAAGGATGCTACAAGTGCATTAAGGCTGGTTTCACATCTATCATGTTTGATGGTTCTCACTATCCATTTGAGGAGAATCTTGCAAAGTCTACAGAGCTTGTTAACGTAGCTCATGGTCTTGGCCTTTCTATCGAGTGCGAAGTTGGTTCAATCGGTGGTGAGGAAGACGGTGTTGTTGGTATGGGCGAATGCGCTGATCCTAACGAGTGCAAGACAATCGCTGACCTTGGCGTAGATATGCTTGCTGCTGGTATCGGTAACATTCACGGTAAGTACCCAGCAAACTGGCAGGGACTTTCATTTGAGACACTTGATGCTATTCAGCAGAAGACAGGTGCTATGCCACTCGTACTTCACGGTGGTACAGGTATCCCAGCTGATATGATTAAGAAAGCTATCGAGCTTGGCGTTTCAAAGATTAACGTTAATACAGAGTGCCAGCTTTCATTTGCTGACGCTACACGTAAGTACATTGAGGCAGGTAAGGATCTTGAAGGTAAGGGATTTGACCCACGTAAGCTTCTTGCTCCTGGTACAGATGCTATCAAGGCTACAGTTAAAGAAAAGATGGAACTTTTTGGTTCAGTTGGAAAGGCTTAAGCTGCATTGTCAGTTTAGCTTTTAGTTGAACTATTGAAAGACAATCGGTGGGGACTCTTGCTGATTGTCTTTCTTTATATATGTTATGGGAAAGGATACTTTAATACATGGAAGAATATTTTAATGTGGCAGACATCTTTGGGGAGAATGTATTCAATGATAGCGTAATGCAGGAGCGTCTCCCAAAGAAGACTTATCAAAAACTGAAGCAGACTATTCTTGCAGGAGAAGAGCTTGATTTAGAAACTGCTGACGTAATTGCACATGAGATGAAGGAGTGGGCTATTGAAAAGGGAGCTACCCACTACACACACTGGTTCCAGCCACTTACAGGAATTACTGCAGAAAAGCATGATTCATTTATTTCTGCACCACTTCCTAGTGGAAAGGTTCTTATGAGCTTTTCAGGTAAAGAGCTTATTAAGGGCGAGCCAGATGCTTCTTCATTCCCTTCAGGCGGACTTAGAGCCACATTTGAGGCTAGAGGCTACACAGCTTGGGACCCTACTTCACCTGCCTTTGTTAGACAGGATGCAGCAGGAGCAACACTTTGCATTCCAACAGCCTTCTGTTCATACACCGGCGAAGCACTTGACCAGAAGACTCCATTACTTCGTTCAATGGAAGTTTTATCTGAGCAGGCACTTCGTTTACTTAGATTATTTGGAAATACCACTTCACAGCGAGTAACACCTTCAGTCGGTGCAGAACAGGAATACTTCCTGATTGACCGCGAAATGTATCTTGCCAGAAAAGATTTGATGTACACAGGACGTACCCTATTTGGCGCTATGCCACCTAAGGGACAGGAGATGGATGACCATTACTTCGGCGCTATTCCAGAGCGAATTGAGGCGTATATGCGCGATGTAAACATAGAGCTTTGGAAGCTTGGTGTATCATCAAAGACACAGCATAACGAGGTGGCACCAGCTCAGCATGAGCTTGCACCAATTTATGCCCAGTGTAATGTGGCAGTTGATCATAACCAGATTATCATGGAGACACTACGTAAGGTTGCTAATCGACATGGTCTTCAGTGCCTGCTTCATGAAAAGCCATTTAATGGAGTTAACGGTTCAGGTAAGCATGATAACTGGTCACTTGTAACAGATGATGGAATCAACCTTTTTGAGCCAGGTAAATCACCACATGAGAACATTCAGTTCTTGCTTATCCTTTGCCTTGTGCTTAAGGCTGTAGACCGTCATGCAGACCTTCTTAGAGAATCTGCATCAGATGTTGGCAACGACCAGCGTCTCGGTGGTAACGAAGCACCACCAGTTATTATTTCAGTATACCTTGGAGAGCAGCTTCAGGATGTTTTAACACAACTTATTTCTACCGGTACAGCTACTAAATCTAAAAAGGGCGAGAAGCTTGAGACAGGTGTTAGAGCTCTTCCTGATTTTAGAAAGGATGCTACTGATAGAAACCGTACATCACCATTTGCTTTCACAGGTAACAAGTTCGAATTTAGAATGGTTGGTTCACAGGATTCTGTTGGTGAACCAAATGTAGTTCTCAACACTATCATGGCTGAAGCTCTTTGCGAGGCTTGTGATGAGCTTGAAAAGGCTGAGGATTTCGATGTTGCAGTTCACGATATGATTAAGAAGCTTGCTACAGACCATCAGCGTATCGTATTCAACGGAAACGGCTATGGTGACGAGTGGATTGCGGAAGCTAAGAGAAGAGGTTTGCCAAGCATTAACTCATTTGTAGATGCTATTCCTGCTCTTACAACAGATGCTACAGTATCTATGTTTGAAAAGTTCAAGGTGTTCTCAAAGGTAGAGCTTGAATCTCGTGCAGAAATCGAATACGAGCAGTACATCAAGTCTATCAACATCGAAGCTAAGACAATGATAGATATGGCTTCTAAGCAGATTATACCAGCTGTAATCAGCTACGCTACAGAGCTTGGGCTTTCTATCGGAACAATCGCAGATGCATGTCCTGAGGCCGATGTAAGCACTCAGAAGGAGCTTTTGATTAAGGTATCTAACTATCTTAAGGAAACAAAAGAAGCTCTCGTAAATCTTAGAGAAACAAACGAGAAGGCATACACTATGAAAGCCTCTAGCTGTGAAAAGGCTAACTACTATCACGACGAAGTAGTAAAGGCTATGGATGCGCTTCGTGCTCCTGTAGATGCTCTTGAGATGATTGTAGACAAAGATTCTTGGCCAATGCCAAGCTACGGCGATATGATCTTCGAGGTATAATGAAATAAAAAAAACCCCGTTACGGTCACAAGCATAATTAAAACCCTGCATCACTAATATGTGAAGCAGGGTTTTATTATAGCTTGTTACCTACGGGGTGTTTTTTTATATTTAATTCTATTCACCACCGACAACTTCAATCTTCCCTTCGCCTTCCGTTGCAGCGGCGCCGCCGCCAATCTGGCCAGAATTAGGAAGTGGTTCTCCAGGATGGAGTGGGCAATATTGTCCAAATGTTGCTGAATTAACTGAGAATGGTTCATCTGCGGAACCTGCTGCTCCATCTACGATAAATACTCCTCCGTAGTTAGGGCAGGTTGAGTTTGCAAACATATGTGACTGAGTACATACATAACCTACATAGTGCTTGTCACAGGTTTCTGTAGGTTCAGTACCCTTTTCAAAGTATTCTGTGTAAATCATAGAACCACGAGGGTCGTGGTCGCAGGTGCCGGCAACTGCAAGCTTTCCAGATTTTCTACAAACCTGAACGGCAACAATGTCATCAGGCATTGTAAAGTCTTTGTATGCAAGTCCTGAGTGAATTCGGCTCATAACGGCCTTCCATATTACCTTAGAGTAAGTGGTGTAGCTTTGAGGTGTATTATCATCAAAACCGCCCCAAATAACTCCTGTGTAGTAAGGGGTGAAGCCTGCAAAGACTGTATCCTTATTCTTTGTTGTTGTACCAGATTTACCGGCTACAGCAACACCGTCAAAGTTTGCTGCAGTACCTGTTCCGGATGTCATAACATCCTTCATGGCACTGGTTAAAAGCCAAGCTGTAGTAGCCTTTAACACACGCTTAGAAGCGTTCTCTCTGTTATCAAGTATTATGTTTCCCTGATGATCTACAACTGTTGTGTAGAATATAGGTTGATTGTATTCACCGCCGTTGGCGATAGTTGCATAAGCTGCAGTCAAATCCAGGTTGGTTACACCCTGTGTAATACCACCAAGTGCGATGGCTGCGTTGTTATCCTTGTCTGATAAAGTGGTAATACCTAAATCCTTGGCATACTGATAACCAAGTCCAGTACCAATATCCTGAATAACCTCAACGGTAACTACGTTAATGGAATTGGTAATGGCTGTTCTAATGTTTGTCCAGCCAAGGTATTTGTTATTATAATTCTTAAGTGATGTGCCATCAGCATAAGTTGTAGGCATATCGTTTTCTACTGAAGCAAGTGTCATGCCACCAGCGTCAAGTGCTGCTGCGTAGCAGGCAATAATCTTAAATGTTGAACCAGGCTGTCTGGTGATACCTGTAGCACGGTTCAAGGTCTTAGCTGCGGTCTTGTCACCACGTCCACCTACCATTGCAACCACATGTCCTGTGGTCTGGTCGATGATAGTCATTGCAGCTTGAGGCTGAAGAGTGTATGTGATGGATTCACCAGCAACCTCATCGCCATCCTCCATAACGGCAGCCTTGTATTCCTCAATGGCAGCAGCAGCTTCTTCTTCACTATCATATTCCAGGTTAGTTCTAGAGCTGCTGGCCTTAATGTAATTAAGCATTGTTATGTCCGAATAGTTGGCTGTAGAACCATCGGCCTTATTAAGGGTCAATCTATAAGAGAAAGAAACCTTCTCTATATTATTATAGTTAGCTGTGTTATTAATCTCTTCCTGGACAATGTTTTGAATGGCAGTGTCCTGAGTAGAATAGATAGATAAACCGCCAGAATAAAGAAGTGAATATGCTTCTGCTTCTGTGTAGCCTAGCTTATCCTCTAAATCTTTAACAACTTCATCTGTAAGGGCATCTACAAAGTAAGAGGTAGATGTAGTTGCAAGCTCAGTGTTAAGCACCTGAATTCTGTCATATACATCATCTGCAAGAGCTTCCTCGTAAGCACTTTGAGTGATATAGCCCTGGTCTAACATATTTCCAAGGACCTTCTTGCGACGCTT
>JAGBJE010000072.1 GCA_017934625.1 Pseudobutyrivibrio sp.
AAATTATTCAGGAGGAATAAAAATGAAAGTAGGCGTAATTGGCGCTGGTACAATGGGCCAGGGTATTGCAAAAGCTTTTGCAATGGTTGACGGTTATGAAGTAGCACTCTGCGATATTAAGCAGGAGTGGGCAGAAGGTGGAAAGGACAAGATTGCTAAGGGTTATGCAAGACTTGTTGAGAAAGGCAAGATGGAGCAGGCTACAGTAGATGCTATCCTTGCTAAGATTACACCAGGTCTTAAGGAAGACCTTTGTGCAGATTGCGACCTCATCGTTGAGGCAGCTTTCGAGAACATGGAAGTTAAGAAGACAACATTTGCAGAGCTTGACAAGATTGCAAAGGCTGACTGCATCTTCGCTTCTAACACATCATCTCTTTCAATCACAGAGATTGGTAACGGACTTACACGTCCAATGATCGGTATGCACTTCTTCAACCCAGCTGACAGAATGAAGCTTGTTGAAGTTATCGCAGGTGTTAACACACCAGTTGAGACTGTAGAGAAGATTAAGAAGATTTCTGAGGAAATCGGAAAGACTCCTGTACAGGTTAACGAGGCTGCTGGTTTCGTAGTAAACCGTATCCTTATTCCAATGATTAACGAAGCTGCTTTCATCAAGATGGAAGGTGTTTCTGATATCGCTGGTATCGATGCTGCTATGAAGCTTGGTGCTAACCACCCAATGGGACCACTTGAGCTTGGTGATTTCATCGGTCTTGATATCTGCCTTGCTATCATGGACGTTCTTTACAACGAAACAGGTGACAGCAAGTATCGTGCTTGCCCACTCCTTCGTAAGATGGTTCGTGGTGGTAACCTTGGTGTTAAGTCTGGTAAGGGATTCTACGTATACAACGCAGACCGTACAAAGACAGCAGTAGATGCTCAGTAAATCGTAAATAAGCCATATAAGGCTTTATGTAAATTATAAGTCACATTGTTCTCAACCTTGGCAAGCGCGAGCAGGAGGGCCCCATACCGAGCGAGGAGCTACTGCACCGGAGTGAAAGTATGGGAGATGGCCTGCGGGAGCATGTAAACATAGAGTGCAATGTGACATCAATAAATTAAGGAGATTCAGATCATGGATTTTACATTAGATAAAAAGCATGAGATGGCTAGACAGTTATTCAGAGATTTCGCTCAGAATGAAGTAAAGCCAGTTGCTCAGGAAATTGATGAGACAGAAGTTTTCCCACGTGAGAACGTTGAGAAGATGATGAAGTACGGCTTCATGGGTATTCCAGTACCAAAGGAGTACGGCGGACAGGGATGTGATGTTCTTACATACATCTTGTGTGTAGAGGAGCTTTCAAAGGTTTGCGGTACAACAGGTGTTATCGTTTCAGCACATACATCACTTTGCTGCGATCCAATTCTTACATATGGTACAGAAGAGCAGAAGCAGAAGTACTTAGTTCCACTTGCAAGTGGTAAGAAGCTTGGTGCATTCGCTCTTACAGAGCCAGGTGCTGGTACAGACGCTCAGGGCGCTCAGTGTAAGGCTGTTGAGGATGGAGATTCTTGGGTACTTAACGGTTCTAAGTGCTTCATCACAAACGGTAAGGAAGCTGACATCTACATCGTTATCGCAGTTACAGATATCGTTGAGGATGCTAAGGGACGTAAGTCTAAGAAGTTCTCTGCATTCATCGTAGAGAAGGATACTCCTGGATTTACATTCGGTACAAAGGAGAAGAAGATGGGTATCCGTGCTTCTTCTACATACGAGCTTATCTTCCAGGATTGCCGTATTCCAAAGGAGAACCTTCTTGGTACAAGAGGTAAGGGCTTTGGTATCGCAATGCACACACTTGATGGTGGACGTATTGGTATCGCTGCTCAGGCTCTTGGTATTGGCGAAGGCTCAATCGATGCAACAATCGATTTCGTAAAGGAAAGAAAGCAGTTTGGTCGTCCAATCGCTGCATTCCAGAATACATCATTCCAGCTTGCTGATATGAAGGCTAGAATGGATGCTGCTAAGTACTTAGTATATAAGGCTGCTTGCACAAAGGATCAGTATGCTGTTGATCACAAGACAAGCTACTCTGTAGAGGCTGCTGAGGCTAAGCTTTTCGCTGCTGAGGCTGCTATGGCTGTAACTACAAAGGCTGTTCAGCTTCACGGTGGTTATGGTTACACAAGAGAGTACGATGTTGAGCGTATGATGCGCGATGCAAAGATTACAGAAATTTACGAGGGAACATCTGAGGTTCAGAGAATGGTTATCTCTGGCTCAATGCTCAAGTAAGATTAGGATCATATAAAGGAGATTAAATACATGAATATCGTAGTATGTATTAAACAGGTTCCTGATACAAAGGGCGGCGTAAAGTTTAACCCAGATGGAACTCTTGATAGAGCAAGCATGCTTGCTATTATGAACCCTGATGACAAGGCAGGTCTTGAGGCTGCTCTTCGTCTTAAGGATGAAACAGGCGCAAAGGTTACAGTTGTAACAATGGGTCTTCCAAAGGCTGATGATATGCTTCGCGAAGCTCTTGCAATGGGAGCTGATGAGGCAGTTCTTATCACAGATAGACGTCTTGGTGGTGCTGATACTTGGGCAACATCTTCAACAATCGCTGCTGGTCTTAAGAAGCTTGATTATGACCTTATCATCACAGGTCGTCAGGCTATCGATGGTGATACAGCACAGGTTGGTCCACAGATCGCTGAGCACCTTGGTCTTCCAGTTATCTCATACGCTGAGAAGATTCAGGTTGAAGGAAACAACGTTATCGTACAGCGTCAGTACGAGGATAGATATCATGAGATTAAGGCTCAGATGCCTTGTCTTGTTACAGCTCTTGCAGAGCTTAACGAGCCACGTTATATGACTCCAGGCGGAATTTTCGATGCATTTGATAAGGAAGTAACAGTTTGGGGTAGAGATGATCTTACAGATCTTGATGATGCTAACATCGGTCTTGCTGGTTCTCCAACAAAGATTGCTAAGGCATCTGATAAGGTTCGTAAGGGAGCAGGCGAGAAGGTTGCTCTTGACCCTAAGGAGTCAGTTGATTATATCGTTGGCAAGCTTAAAGAAAAGCATGTAATTTAATAAGAGGAGGCAAACATAATGTCATTAGAAGAATACAAGGGCGTAGCTATATTCGCTCAGCAGGTTGATAATAAACTTAGCTCAATTGCCTTCGAACTTATCGGTAAGGCACATGAGCTTGCAGCAGATTTAGGAACAGAGGTAACAGCAGTAGTACTTGGTTCTGGTATCGCTAACCTTGCAGATGAGCTTGGTGAGTACGGTGCAGACAAGGTAGTTGTTATCGATAACAAGGAGCTTGAGACATATCGTACAGAGCCATATGCACAGGCACTTGCTGCATACATTAATGAATACAAGCCAGAGATTATGCTCGTTGGTGCAACAGCTATCGGTCGTGATCTTGGCCCTACAGTTTCAGCTAGAGTAGCAACAGGTCTTACAGCTGACTGTACATCACTTGAGATTGGTGATTTCCCACTCGTAGCTAGAGAAGGTCAGGAGCAGAAGCACAATCAGCTTCTTATGACTCGTCCAGCATTCGGTGGAAACACAATCGCTACAATCGCATGCCCAGACAACCGTCCACAGATGGCTACAGTTCGTCCAGGTGTTATGCAAAAGCTTGAGAAGGTTGCTGGCCGCAAGGCAGAAGTTATCAACTTCAACCCTGAAATCAAGCCAAACAACAGATTTGTTGAGATTCTTAACGTTGTAAAGAACGTTACTTCAACAGTAGATATCATGGATGCAAAGATTCTTGTATCTGGTGGTCGTGGAGTTGGTTCTGCAGAGAACTTCAAGCTTCTTGATGACCTTGCAGAGGTACTTGGTGGTACAGTATCTTGCTCACGTGCAGTTGTAGATGCTGGTTGGAAGCCAAAGGATCTTCAGGTAGGTCAGACAGGTAAGACTGTTCGTCCTAACGTATATTTCGCAATCGGTATCTCTGGTGCTATCCAGCATACAGCAGGTATGGAAGAATCTGATATCATCATCGCTATCAACAAGGATGAGTCAGCTCCAATCTTTGATGTAGCTGATTACGGTATCGTTGGAGATCTTAACAAGATTCTTCCAGCTCTTACAGAAGCTCTTAAGGCAGAGCTTGCTGCAAAATAATATTTTGTGATTATTTAATTATAATTACGAGATTCCTTTTAAGGACTACATTTAATCTATTAAGATTAGATTTTTCCTATAATTTCTTTCTTTAATTTTATTAAAGGCGAGTCTTCGGACTCGCCTTTAAGTGTCTAAAGTGGTAAAATCAACGTATGAATAAAGCAAAGATAGATATGACTCATGGCCCACTTCTGGGCAAACTTATAATTTTTACAATTCCAATTATATTATCAGGTGTATTGCAGCTTCTATTTAATGCAGCTGATGTTATTGTGGTGGGACGATTTGCAGGGGAGGCATCTCTTGCAGCAGTAGGCTCCACTGGTTCTCTTATAAATCTCATGACTAATTTGTTCATAGGTATGTCTGTAGGCGCCAATGTGTGCGCTGCCCAGTTTTATGGTGGTGGTCATCACAAGGATGTTAAGAAGACAGTACATACAAGTACTGCATTCTCAATTATTTGTGGTGTTGTTTTGATATTTATAGGACTTTTTTTAGCAAGACCAATACTTGAAATAATGGGGTCACCTGAGGATGTTATAGGTCTTGCAGCTTTATATGTGCGTATATATTTCCTGGCAATGCCAGCTGTAATGCTTTATAACTTCCTGGCGGCTATTCTTAGGGCAGCAGGAAATACCACACATCCGCTTATTTTCCTGACAGTGGCTGGTGTAGTGAATGTAATTCTTAATCTGATACTTGTAGTTTTCTTTAATATGGGTGTTGCAGGTGTGGCCATCGCCACTGTTACATCTAACTACATATCATGCGGAATGCTCGTAGCGTTCTTTACTAAGCAAGAGGATGCACTAAAGCTGGAATTCTCTAAAATCAAGATAGATAAGAAAATATTAAATCGTATTATAAGAATTGGACTTCCAGCTGGAATTCAGGGAACTGTGTTCTCACTTTCTAATGTTGTAATACAATCTGCTATCAATTCCTTTGGAACGGCTGTTATTGCTGGTTCTTCAGCTGCAGCTAGTATAGAGGGCTTTGTATATGTTTCCATGAACTCTGTTTCTCAGACCTGTGTAACATTTGTCGGTCAAAACTACGGAGCAGGTGATGAGAAGAGGGTAAAGCGTGTTATATTTGAATGCCTTGGAATTGTTACTGTAGTTGGTTTGATTCTGGGTAATCTTGCATATTATTTCGCATCACCGCTGCTTGGAATATACACAGATAGCTCAGCTGCAGTTGCAGCTGGTACACTTCGTTTGTTCTGGGTGTGCTGTCCTTATTTCCTGTGCGGTATTATGGATACACTTACAGGTGGCTTGCGAGGCCTTGGCCGCTCCACAGTGCCTATGATTGTATCTTTAATCGGCGCCTGTGTAACCAGATTAGTGTGGATTGCAACCTATTTCCAGCTTCATAAAACAGAAAACGTATTATTTTTCTCGTACCCAGGAAGCTGGCTGCTTACACTAACCGTCCATAGCATCTGCCTTATTATAGTTTACCGCGCCTGGGTAAAGCGCAAATCTTCGGAAGTACGTATATAGTGTAACAGCCGGACTAAATAATTTAGGGGAGGGGATTTTTCATGTATTGGAAGGAAATGCTAGGAGCAATTGCTAAGCCTGATAAGAATGCCAAAACCTACGAGCTTAGCACAGACTATAAGTATGAGGGGCTACAGGAATATCCACGTCCTCAGCTACAGCGCAAATCTTATATTAATCTTAATGGTAAGTGGGATTATCGTATTATTAGTGGTAAGGGCCAAGTGGTTTCCTCTGGACTTATAGAGGTTCCGTTTTCTCCAGAGACTGCAATGTCTGGAACAGATATGCACACCCTTCTTCCGGAGGAGATGCTTGAGTATACTAAAAGATTTACAATCGATAAAGTAAAGAAGACTAAGCATTTGCTACTTCATTTTGGAGCAGTTGACCAGGTGGCATTTGTGGCTTTAAATGGCATTAACCTGGGGG
>JAGBJE010000008.1 GCA_017934625.1 Pseudobutyrivibrio sp.
CTATTGGCAAAGCTGATTTCACTAGAGATTTATCAAGAACTAAATCCCATGGGTTTCCGTCATAACAAGCAGCTGCTGCAATATGCTTAGAAGCATCTATAGTGCTACCTCCTCCAACTGCTAGAATTACATCGATATTATTTTTCTTGCAAATATCTGTACCCTTTTCAACAATACTAAGCTTAGGATTAGGTGTTATCCCTCCAAGTTCAAATACCTGAAAATCAGTTAACTGATTAAGCACCTCAGCACAGATACCATTTTTCTTAATACTTCCACCACCATAAGTTAAAAGCACTCTTTTACCATACTTGCTAAGCTCTGCTGCCAAGCATGCAATTTTACCTTTTCCAAATCGTATATCCGTAGGAATATTAAAATCAAAATTATTCATAGCATACCTCTATATTTTAGCCTTATATCTATCATATCTAAGGTCATATAAATCAATATCTGTTGTATCTGTAGTAATTAGCTTAGCCAACTGCTCTCCCACAGCAGGAGCAATTCCAAAACCGTGTCCATTGAAAGCACATGCCACATATAGTCCGTTTATTTCCTCTACCTTTCCTATGGCGGGAACTCCATCAGCTGAGGCATCCATCCAACCTGCCCACGTTCTAACAATCTTTGCATTCGCAAGATTTGGGAAATATTTCATAATACCTCGGCAAATGCATGGCGCAGTCTTTGAGCTATTAGATACCATTCCATTATCCTTATTATATCTTTCAAGCCCAGATGAACCTCCAAATACAAAAGAACCATGCTTAGTCTGATGTCCGTAAAAATCTGCTTCAGCTGTTCCAAGCATTTGATCAAACATATGAGGCTGAGCCTCAGTTACAAGACACTCTAATAATGAATTAGTCATTGGAATATCAATTCCTACAGTAGTAAGTATCTCTCTTGAATCCAGACCTGCAGCTACAAGTACACTCTCCCCTTCATATATACTGTTTGGTGTAATGACCTGACGAATTCGGCCCTTAATCAGTCTCAGCTCCTTTACAGGCTCACCACTAATAAATCTCACGCCCATCTTTCTTGCCATCTTATAGTAGCCAAGTGTAGTTGTAAGAGGATTGGCATGTCCATCTGTAGGACACCAGCTGGCACATATTACCTCGTCTGACAGATATGGATTGATTTGTCTCACCTCATCACCATCTATCATTCTTACATCTAATCCTACCCCTTTTGCATTATTAGCCAGCTTAGTGAGAATCTCTCTGTGCTTTTCAGTCTTCCCTAATCGTAAGTTCCCATCCTGATGATATTCGCAATCCACCTGAAGCTCTTCTGATAAATTTGGCCACAGATTTTTTATTCCATACATTACAAGTGGAAGTTCTCTTACATCTCTGCCTGACTGTCTTACACCCCCACCATTTCTGCTAGATCCTCCATTTCCTATATGGTCACTACCCTCAAGCACTATTACATCAGTGACACCTCGCTTAGCAAGGTAGTAGGCTACCGCACAACCAATTATTCCGCCTCCTATAATGATTACCTCAGCTGTATTTTTCATACTAATTCGCCTCCTTTAACTTTTCTGCTTCATTGGCGAATACCTTCATTTCTATCGGTCTCATAGGAACTCTACTTGTAGCAGGTTCTAACTCTGCTGGTGAAATTCCAAGCTCCCTTGCCACAATTCCCTTAACAAGCTTTGAGCAGGTCTGCCCCTGACATAAACCCATACCAGTTCTAAGATATCTTCTAATTTCAGTCAGTGTCCACATTCCATCATGTACAGCCTTTCTGATTTCCCCCTTAGTGATTTCCTCACATCTACAAATCAACATATCATCATCTGGCATAGACTTAAACTCGCCTATGTCTCTACTTCTATCATTTATACTATTCATGACGTTCCTCCTTTATACGGCTTTAAAAAATCTAGCCTTCATTGCATACTCTTTAGGAACACGTATGGTTAACAAATTGGTTTTATCAAAGGCTTTTGCACTTTTAACGCTAACCACCTGTGCATCACAGACTATCTGGCCATTTCTACCTAAGCCTTTTCCTTTAGCTCCCACTTCAGGTAGTGGTAAAAATTCATATGGCAAGTGACTGTTGCAGTTCCATCTCCACAATCCTCATCAACTAAAAAGATAGCCTGGCCCGAGCAGCTAGCTACGCACATTCCACAGTTAATACACTGGCTATTATCTACAACAATAGGAAGGGAAGTAATATTAGCGCCAATAGAAATACATCCCTTCTTGCATGCATCCTGACATGGATTACAAGGAATGTTTTGAGTACACTCCATTACTGGATGTACTCCAACTTTGTGTGTTACTCCAGGAAATCTTTCGATTTCATCATCACCCACGAAGCCATGCAATAGTAGATTTTTTGAAATATCTATTCCTTCCTCTGTTTTTGCAATTTCTTTTCCCCTATTTTTAGGTGCAAACATCCCCTGCCTAAGACCATCTAATGCATTATCTAATACAGACAGTTCTGCTTCCATCTCTTCTGCTCTTACGTATCCTAAGTATTCTGCTGCCACTACTCCAGCCATTCGCCCCTCGATCATTGCAGATGATGCTTCCTCAATACCACTTACATCACCAGCTACAAATATACCAGCAATAGAAGTACGTCCGTACTCATCACATATTGGTACCTGACCTCCCCGTTTTGGATTATCCTCCATTTCACAGCCTGCCATCTTAAGCAACTGAGACATAGGTGAAAGTCCAACAGCAAGGCAAATTGTGTCCACCTCAAAGTGCTTTTCTGTTCCAGGGATAAATTTGAAAGAA
>JAGBJE010000073.1 GCA_017934625.1 Pseudobutyrivibrio sp.
TATTACAAAGGAGTGACGTAATTATGGGAAACAAAAAAGGTAGTTTATCAATTACAAGCGAAAACATTTTTCCAGTGATTAAGAAGTGGTTATATTCTGATCACGACATTTTCTATAGAGAGCTTATCTCAAATGGCTGCGATGCTATCACAAAGCTTAAGAAGCTAGATATGATGGGAGAGTATTCACTTCCACTTGATTATAAGGCTAAGATTCAGGTAATTGTTAGCCCAGAGGACAAGACACTTACATTTATCGATAATGGTCTTGGTATGACATCTGAAGAGGTTGATGAATACATTAACCAGATTGCATTCTCAGGTGCTACTGATTTCCTTGAGAAGTACAAGGATAAGGCTGATAGTGATCAGATTATTGGACACTTTGGTTTGGGATTTTATTCAGCATTTATGGTAGCTGATGAGGTTCACATCGATACACTTTCATATAAGGATGGCGCTAAGGCTGTTCACTGGGAGTGTGATGGTGGTACAGATTACGAAATGGGCGATGGTGAATGGGACCAGGTTGGTACTAAGATTACATTGTTCTTAAATGAGGATTGTCTTGAATTTGCTAACGAGTACAGAGCTCGCGAGGTAATCGAAAAGTACTGTTCATTCATGCCTACAGAAATCTATCTTTCTAAGAAGGATGCTCCAGAAGAATACGAGACAATCGATGCAGCTGACAAGCGTGACACTGATAAGGTTATCGAAGAGATTCATGAGGAAGCTAAGTTCGAGGAAAAGGAAAAAGAGGATGGTACTAAGGAGCAGGTAGAGGTATCACCTGCTAAGGATAAGCTTAAGATTGTTAAGCGTCCAGTTCCTCTTAATGAGACACATCCACTCTGGACAAAGAATCCTTCTGAGTGTACAGAGGATGAGTACAAGGCATTTTATCGCGACGTATTCCGTGATTATAAGGAGCCACTTTTCTGGATTCACCTTAACATGGATTATCCATTTAACCTTAAGGGTATTTTATACTTCCCTAAGATTAATACAGAGTACGATTCAATCGAAGGTACAATCAAGCTTTACAACAACCAGGTATTTATCGCAGATAACATCAAGGAAGTTATCCCAGAGTTCTTAATGCTTCTTAAGGGTGTTATTGACTGTCCTGATTTACCACTTAATGTTTCTCGTTCAGCTCTTCAGAATGATGGATTTGTTACAAAGATTTCTGAGTACATTACAAAGAAGGTTGCTGATAAGCTTTCTGGAATGTGCAAGACAGAAAAGGAATCTTACGAGAAATACTGGGATGATATTGCTCCATTCATCAAGTTTGGTTGCTTAAAGGATAACAAGTTCTGTGATAAGATGAATGATTACATCCTTTTCAAGGATATCAATGATAAATACATCACACTTCCAGAGCTTCTTGTTAAGGAAGAGGAAAAGGCTACTGATGAAAATGGTGAGAAGGTTGAGGCAGAAGTTGTTGACGATGCAAAGAAGGATGATGCAGAAAACAAGGAGCCTGAGGACAACAGAAAGACAGTTTACTATGTAACTGATATGAACCAGCAGGGTCAGTATGTAAGCATGTTTAAGGAACAGGGCATGAACGCTGTTATCCTTGACCACGCTATTGATACATCATTCATCACACAGCTAGAGCAGCGTAATGAGAATTATAAGTTCTGCCGTATCGATGCTGATGTTACTGATTCTATGGTAGAAGAGACTTCAGAGGATGAGCTTAAGAGTGAAACAGAGACTCTTACAGAGGTATTTAGAAAGGCTCTTAATAACGAAGGTCTTGAGGTTAAGGTTGAAAGATTCAAGAACAAAGAGCTTTCATCTATGCTTACAGTATCAGAAGAGAGCCGTCGTATGCAGGATATGATGAAGATGTATGCTATGGGCGGTATGGATATGGGCATGTTTGGATCTGCATCAGAGACATTAGTGCTTAATGCTAACAACGATTTAGTAAACTATATCCTTAACAATAAGGATTCTGAGAATGCTCCTATATTTGCAGCACAGCTTTATGATCTTGCTAAGATTGCCAATGCACCACTTGCACCTGAGGCAATGTCAGAGTTCATAGCTAGATCAAACAAGATTATGACACTTCTTGCAAAATAGAGATATATTCAGAATTGTTATATAAAATAATATGATTTTACACTTGCAAATAAATATAACGGCAGACGGTTGTGTCTGCCGTTTTTTGAATATAAAAGTAATTGTTTCCAAATTTTCATAATTTTATTGTGATATGTGATGATTTTGTGAATAAATTATTGAAAAAGTATGTTTAATCCGTTATCATCATAAATAGAGAAATTTTGATTATGGGGGACGGTTATGGCTACTTCTAGTACAAAAAAATGGTGGAAGAATGCGATAGTATATCAAATTTATCCACGATCATTTTGTGATAGTAATGGGGATGGGATTGGAGATATCCCAGGTATCATATCTAAACTTCATTATCTTAAGGAACTGGGCGTAGATGTTATTTGGCTAAGCCCTGTCTATCCGAGCCCAGGCTATGACAATGGCTACGATATTTCTGATTACAAGGGCATCAATCCAGAATATGGCACAATGGAAGATATGGAAAAGCTTATCAGCCGCGCCAAGAGACTTGGAATAAAAATAATTATGGATTTAGTAATTAACCACACATCAGATGAGCATGAGTGGTTTAAGAAGGCATTGGCTGGTGATAGTAAATACAGAGATTACTATTACTTCAGAAATGGAAATGGTAATAATGCTCCTAATAACTGGGGATCTTTCTTTGGCGGAAAGGCATGGACCAAAACAGAAAATGGCGATTATTACCTTCATCTGTTTAGCAAGAAGCAGCCTGATTTAAACTGGCACAATCCTGATGTTTATGAAGAGGTTACAGATATTATGCGCTTCTGGCTTGATAAGGGAGTTGCAGGCTTTAGATGTGATGTAATAAACATTATATATAAGGAATCTCTGGAAAATGGTAAGAGGCGTTTAGCGCTTACAGGTAAGGAGCATTATCTTAATACTGATGGCTGTCATGAGCTAATTCAAAGGTTTAATTCAGAGGTATGGAGCAAATACAAGACCTTTATTGTAGGTGAGACAGTATTTGTTACACCTGATGATGCAAAGCTGCTTAGTGATGAGAACAGAAAAGAGCTGGATGCTGTTTTCTTCTTTGAGCATATGGATGTAGATAGCCGAGGGATTAAGTGGTTTAAAAAGACCTACAAGCCATGCAGGCTTATAAAAATATTAGATAAGTGGCAAAAAGCGCTGGAGGTTCCTGCTAACTATCTGGAGAATCATGACCAAATACGTTCTGTGAATCATTTTGGTAACACTGGAAAATACTGGGAGCAAAGCGCAAAGCTGCTTTGTGGACTTAACCTTTGCTTAAAGGGCGTGCCTTTTATATACGAGGGCGAAGAAATCGGAATGACTAATGGAGATTTTAGAGGTCTTAGAGATTTGAAGGATGTAGAATCTTCTAGCGTAAACCAGGCAATGAAAAGATTGCTTTTAGTCCATTCAATAAGAAGACGTCTTATCTTGCGTACCACAAGAGATAATGCTCGTACGCCTGTACAATGGGATTCGTCTGAAGGGGCAGGTTTCACTACCGGCACACCATGGCTAAAGATTAATGCAAATAAAAGCTATATAAATGTAAAAGATGAAAAAAAGGATGAGAACAGTATCCTTAATTTCTATAAGAAGATGATAGAGTACAGAAAAGGCTCTCAGGCTCTTAATGAAGGCTCTTACAGAAGGGTAGCATCACCTAGCGATGTGTATATATTTACCAGAGAGTCAGATGACCAACGATTGTACATCTATTGCAATCTTTCAAGCTGTAATAGGTCAGTGGAATTTTATGGAGATAAAGTGGTTTTTGGTAATTATGACATAGAAACAGCAGAAAACTCATTCCTTAAACCATATGAATTTCGCATCGTAGCATCTAACATATAAAATAGCCTTCCCCCTCTGGGGGAAGGTGTCTGCGCAGCAGACGGATGAGGGTCAACTATATGAATTCCCTCATCAGTCACCTGCGGTGACAGCTTCTCCCGGAGGGAGAAGCCTTTTTTATGCCTTGGCTAAGTTTTTGTTTGCTGTAGAAAGCATAAGCTTGATTCTGTTAAGCTGGTTTACTTCAGAAGCACCTGGATCATAGTCGATAGCTACTATATTTGCTTCTGGGTGCTCATGACGTATACGCTTGATTACACCCTTACCAACTACATGGTTAGGTAAGCATCCGAATGGCTGAATACATACGATATTGCTTGCACCTGATTCGATAAGCTCAAGCATTTCGCCTGTAAGGAACCAACCTTCACCGGTTTGGTTACCAAGTGATACAATTTCTTTAGCATTTGCTGCGGTATCTGTGATGTAAGCAGGTGCAGTAAATCTCTTTGATTTGTTAAATTCATCTCTGGCAGCACTACGTAGCCATTCAAAGAACTTAATTCCCAAGTTACAGATAATACGTGTCTTTCTGCTTGCACCAAGGTTTTCTTCCTTAAAGTTAGCATTGTAGAAGCTGTAAAGAAGGAAATCTGTAAGGTCTGGAACAACAGCCTCAGCACCTTCTTGTTCGAGTAACTCTGCAAGCTGATTGTTAGCAGCTGGAAGGAACTTAACAAGGATTTCTCCAACAATACCAACACGTGGTTTCTTAAGTCCTTCAATAATAGGAAGATTGTCGAAATCTCTGATCATTTCACGACACATCTTTTTAAACTTGCTGTGAGAAAGAATCTTAGTGTTAGATACAAACTCAATAACCTTCTTTTTCCACTTGGCATGAAGTTCATCTGTTGAACCCTTTACTGCTTCGTAAGGGCGAACTCTGTAAACACATCTAAGTAAAATATCACCAAATGTAAGAGCATATAGGCCGTGCTGGATAAGGCTAGGTGTAAGCTTAAATCCAGGGTTAGGCTCAAATCCGTTAAGGTTCATTGAAATAACTGGAACATCAGGATAGCCAGCCTTTGCAAGGGCGCGTCTGATAAATCCGATGTAGTTAGAAGCACGGCATCCACCACCTGTCTGTGAGATGAGAAGAGCAGTGCGGTTCATATCAAACTCACCAGTATCAATAGCAGCCATCAGCTGACCTATTACCATAAGTGAAGGGTAGCAGGCATCATTGTTTACATATTTAAGACCCACATCAACACATGTACGTGTTGGGATGTTTGGAATTACCAAATTGTACCCAGCTGCATTAAATGCAGGCTCAATCAAGTCAAAGTGTATAGGTGACATCTGTGGACAGAGGATTGTGTAATTCTTCTTCATTTCCTCTGTAAATACTATACGCTTGTAGTTGGCTGGAACGATAGTGCGCTCCTGCTTTTTCTTCTTCTTAACACGAAGCGCAGCAAGAAGAGAACGAACTCTGATACGAGCAGCACCAAGGTTGTTAACCTCATCAATCTTAAGGCATGTGTAAATCTTGCCAGACTGTGTAAGAATATCAGCTACCTGATCAGTTGTAACGGCATCAAGACCGCAACCGAATGAGTTAAGCTGGATTAAATCAAGGTTATCATGCTTCTTAACATAGTTAGCAGCAGAGTACATACGAGAGTGGAACATCCACTGGTCCATAACGATAAGAGGACGTTCAACCTCTCCAAGGTTTGAAATAGAATCCTCAGTAAGTACAGCGATGCCATAGCTGTTAATAAGTTCTGGAATACCATG
This sequence comes from Pseudobutyrivibrio sp., assembly GCA_017934625.1. Classification (GTDB taxonomy): domain Bacteria; phylum Bacillota; class Clostridia; order Lachnospirales; family Lachnospiraceae; genus Pseudobutyrivibrio. The sequence goes on from JAGBJE010000073.1 coordinate 5,712, forward strand.
GTTAATCTCAGGGTCTACGTGGTAAGGTCTTCCTGCAAGAACGATACCATGCTTTCCTGTTTCCTCAAGATACTTGAGAACTTCCTGACCCTTAGCATACATATCATTTCTGAAATGCTCCTGCTCTAGCCAAGCTGCGTGTGCTGCTGCCTTTACCTCAGAAGCGTCAATATCAAACTCTTCCTTAAATACCTTCTCAAGCTGAGTTGTAAGAATCTCCTCAGAAGAAAATGCCATAAATGGATTAAGGAAACGAACCTTACCAGTTGTAATTTCGTCTACGTTGTTCTTAATGTTTTCAGCATAGGATGTAACGATAGGGCAGTTGTAGTGGTTGTTTGAATCTGGAAACTCATTTCTTTCGTATGGAATACATGGATAGTAAATGAAGTCCACATTGCCTTCGTTTATAAGCCACTGCACATGACCGTGTGCCATCTTGGCTGGGTAGCACTCTGATTCAGATGGGATAGATTCGATACCCATTTCGTAAACCTTACGGTTTGAGCGAGGAGAGAGAACTACTCTAAACTTAAGAGCCTTAAAGAATGTAGCCCAGAATGGGTAATTCTCATAAAGGTTAAGTACACGTGGAATACCAACAGTGCCACGGGTCGCTTCTTCCTCTGATAGAGGCTCGTAATCAAATAATCTGTTGTATTTGTATTCGTAAAGGTTAGGGATGTTTTCTTTGTTCTTAACACCGCCTGCACCCTTTTCACATCTGTTACCAGTGATGAATGAACGACCGCCAGAGAATCTGTTGATTGTAAGTAAGCAGTGGTTCACGCAACCCTGACAACGAGTAAGCTTTGTATCAAATGTAAGATTGTTAATCTCATCAATGCCAAGTGTAGTAGTGGTAGGATTTTCCTCGTAGCGCTCCTTAGCAATAAGGGCACAACCGAAGGCTCCCATGATACCTGCAATATCAGGACGAACTACATTGACACCTGCAACCTTTTCAAGGGAACGAAGAACAGCATCATTGTAGAAGGTACCACCCTGAACAACGATGTTTTTGCCAAGCTCTGATGCATCAGAAAGCTTGATAACCTTGAAAAGTGCGTTCTTTATTACAGAGTAAGCAAGACCTGCAGAAATATCAGCAACAGATGCGCCCTCCTTCTGAGCCTGCTTAACCTTTGAATTCATAAATACAGTACATCTGGTACCAAGGTCGATAGGGTTAAGAGCAAAGAGAGCTTCCTCGGCAAAATCCTGAACTGTGAAATCCAGTGATTTAGCAAAGGTCTCAATGAATGAACCACA
>JAGBJE010000074.1 GCA_017934625.1 Pseudobutyrivibrio sp.
TATAATGGTAGCGTAATTTAAGACACTTTTTGAGACATTTTATAATGAATCTGATACACTCAATTTATCACAGAAAGGAATCATTATTATGTCTCGTACAAAAAGAACTTTTTCACCAGAATTCAAAGCAAAACTTGTCCTTGAGGTTCTCAAGGGAGAAAAGGAGCTCAACGTCATCGCTACCGAAAATGACATCCAACCAAATCTCCTTAGGAACTGGAAAAAGGAATTCCTAGATAAAGCATCTGTAGTTTTTGATGACTCCCGAGAAGATAATCTTCGAGAGAAACTTGCTTCTGAGCGTAAAGAAAAGGATCAATACGCCAAGAAGGTTGGTCAGCTCACCATGCAGGTGGACTGGCTCAAAAAAAAATCTGAAGAAATGCTTGGACCTGACTACGAGAGTAAATTTAGTCCGAAGCCTTTCGAAGACTGACAAAAAGGAAATCCCTGTCAGTGTTGCTGCTGAGCTTTGCGATATCAATCGCACTAGCATTTATTATAAAGGCCACGAAATATCTCAAGAAGAACTTATCTGCAAGAGAATCATCGACCAAATACACACCGAAAATCCATCTTGGGGAGCCAGACAAATGTCTGCTCAGCTTAAGCTTAGAGGCTACCATATAGGCCGTAAAAAAGCTCGTAGATATATGAATGAAATGGCCATAGATCCAATTTATCCTAAGATGAATCTTTCAAAGCGTCAGAAGTATGCTGAGGTCGTTCCTTACCTACTTCGTAACGCTGTTATAACCAGACCTAATCAGGCTTGGTCTATTGACATTACATACATTCCAATGAAGCATGGATTTTTATATTTAACAGCCATCATTGACTGGGCCAGCCGTTGTATTGTCGGCTGGGAGCTTGATGATACCCTTGATACCAGAGCCGTTATTGAAGCTTGCAAGAAAGCTTTTCAGGTTGCTAAGCCTGAGATATTTAACTCAGACCAGGGCTGCCAATTCACAAGCCATGAATATAAGCAACTGCTTAAGGATAATAACATCAAACAAAGCATGGACGGAAAAAGTAGGTGGGCTGATAACATCATGATTGAGCGTTGGTTTAGAACTCTCAAATACGATGAGGTTTATCTTACTGAGTATGCCAATATCAAGGAAGCTCGAGCTGCCATCGGAAAATATATCTACAAGTATAACTTTGAACGTTGCCACTCTGCTGTCGGCAATGTTCCACCTGCATCAGTCTACTATCCAGCTATGCTCTATGATGATGCCTTAGAATCAGTTGGACACTATGCAGCATAACCTTGGTTACAGTGGTGGAGGGGCTCTCTCTCTACCCTTAACATAGATTCATTATAAAATGACAAATATTTTGTCTTGAAAACTGACCCACTATAGCAGCCTTTAACGAATAGTGACTAAAAGCAGCTTGAAACGTATCTAATGCAGTACGTGACGAGCTGCTTTTACAAGGGAACACCCCCGTGCGCCCCAGCTCCGCTGTCGCCCGTTTTCCCTTGACCTTTTCCCAAGGGTACAATATTTGATAGGATTAAATACATCTTTATGTTATTATATAACCATAAGTTGGGAGACAAAATATGTCAGCGGCATGGCATATTTTGTCTTTTTTTATTATGGGGGACATTATATGATAAAAAACTCATCAGGAAAAAAACTATATTCATTTATTTTGATTTTATCACTTACAATTTGTCAAATCTTTGTATTAACTGGCTGTGGTGAAAAAAATGATCCTATTGATTTAACAGTAGATAATATAGAGGATTACGTAGATATTGATTTTTATATTTCAAATCTAGATAAGTCAACTAAGTTACAACGTATTACCTTGGTTACTAACGTATATACTTTTGATATTATTGGTGAATCTAAACCTTTTGTTAATGCTGAAACCGGTGAAAGTACATTTTATTTTGAAGATGCTGAAATACAAGTGGATTGGTATTGTGATGGTGATGATAATCAGACTGATACATATCATGGTTCATTCATACTTGATTTAGATAGTGAAGGTAGAGGCTCTGATAGTAGAGAAATGTATGCGGAAAATTATAAGCGTTCTGTAGACTTTGAATCTGAATACGGTGTCGATAGATATGAGATTATTATGGTTCAGGGGAAAGTTTATCCTCACAATCCAAATGAATAGTATTTTTATACTGAAAGAAACCACTCAGAAATTCTGAGTGGTTTCTTCTTAAATATTACAATAGTGGATAATCATAAAAGTCAGACCAATATGCATCATGATTATAGAAGTAATAATTACCGCCTTCTATTCGGTGTACATAATTATACATTTCGGTATTTACCATATCCGGCTCCTTCATTTTTGCTACAAAAGCATATGCATACTTAAATAACTCTTTGTATTCGCTAACATCATATCCAAGGTTTTCTTCCATGCATCTACATATTTCGGTTACTTCATATGCTTGATAATAAGAGCAATTATTATAATCATAATTATTCTTAAAATCTTCCAGTGCAACTAAATTACAAATAGCCGAAGCTTTTTCATAATTATTTACATAAACCAAACCTGTGTATAAGTTTGGATCAGGATTATAATATAAACCAGTAGCAGAATAATACAAATAATAATAGTTATCATATGGTGGATAATCAGGCAAATACTCAATATCTACAACATGCCTCCCATTAAATGCTAATTCTGGATACTTTACAGTGGAATCATCTATTACACCTGCCTCTTTTAATGAGTAAACTACTGCAAGAAGATTGTCAGCAGTTGTGACCATATCAGGGGTTATTTTCTTCAATTTTCTTTCTGCAGCATTTGCATTAATTGTAAAACTACTGCAGCATATTGCTATTGCGCAAATAAGTGTTGTTATTTTTTTTACTAATTTCATATTTCACTCCTTACAATCGTACATCATTGTACAATTGTATTTATATCATATAGTTATAAAAATGTCGACATACACAATTTAGCTATCGAGTAATAATGTTTTGCTTGATAGTTGAGTTTGCAAATATAATAGCTATCATAATGTACAATAAAACAGTTGTTTTCGTGAACACTTTTTTAAAAAATTATGCTATAATATTCTTAGTTATTCAAAACCATGCGTTTTCCTTTAATATCAAGGGTTTTCCTATTCTTTTTGATGTTTAGGGAAACGCATAATTTTTTAAAAAAGTGTTCACGAAATATTTATATATTTTATTGAACAGTGGAGGATTTATGATTTCAGAAGAAGCTATGCTAAAAAGATTTTATCTGCAGAATCCAAATTATATTGGAAAAGATATTGAAATTGTTAATGATGGAGATGGTTATACTATTAATCTCATAAAGAAGAATGGCAAGAAAGAGTGGCTACGTACATATCGCTATGAAGATGTTGAAAATCGTATATACGGTTATGCTAGATGCAGCACGAATGAATCTAGGCAAGATATTGACCGTCAAAAGCGAGAACTTAAAGCGTTGGGCGTGTTACATGATGAGTTTATATATTGGGAGTATGAATCAGGCACTAAAACTGATAGAAAAGAGTTTCAAAAACTTTTAGATGTTATTGAGCCAGGCGATACAATTATCGTAACAGAGGTCTCACGTCTAACTCGTTCTACGAAACATTTATGTGAAATCATGCAGATTGTACAAGATAAAAAAATCAAGCTTGTAATAGGCAGCTTTGTTGTAGATTGCTCTGCAGATGAAATTGATCCAATGACTAAAGGTATGCTTATGATGTGGGGCGTATTTGCAGAGATGGAAAGAGATATAATTTCGCAGCGCGTTAAATCAGGTATTGAGAATGCCAGGACAAAAGGTAAGAAGTTAGGTAGACCTAAAGTTGATGCTTCGAGCTTACCTGATAAATTTGTTAAGTGTTACTCGATGTATAAATCAGGTAATATCAATGTTACTGATTTTGCTAATTTGCTTGGCTGCTCACGTACAACAATTTATAAATATATAGCTTTAAAAGAAGGAGAAGAGTAATGAAAAAGACGTTAGTAATTTTATTGGCTGCAGGGATTTTATTTGTAGGTTGTGGAAATTCTGAAGATGTTACTGAGAATGAAAATGAAGTCACTGTAACTGAAGAAAAAACGGATGTTAACGATGCTTCGGAGGATGAAATCGAAGAAGAAGTAGAGGTTTCAAAGATTGAGCTTTTGCAACAATTTGTTGCAGGTGATGTTACTGCTACTTCGAATTTTGAATTAGAATTATGGAGTTATGACGGTGAGGATTTAATAAATTTTGAAGAAGGAGCCGACTATTCTATTGATGAGATAAAATCCGTTACAGAAAAATCTAGTTGGGATAATCCTGCTGTATATTACAGTTATTTCAGGGAAGATTTTGACAATCCATTTTTAATAATATTAGTCCCTGATAACCCCAATTATATTGATGAAAACAATTGTCTGCTTGTATTCAATGTAGAAGATGATGGGGTACATATTACTGACTACCTTGATACAATGGAAGATGAATATACTTCGATTTATGTGGGTATTGATGGACTTATATCTACCAAAGCTTATCCTTTAGGTATGAGCAGTGGTAGTCTTGTATCAGCGGTAACATATGTAATTGATGATGGCAAAATGAATATATTGTTTTCTGAAGGTATCACAGATATGAGTGCTTATGAGTGGATAGAAGATGATACTGGTATTGGTCAGATTTTAACAGAAGTGTATGCAAATTCTGATTCTTGGCCTAGTGTTGGGGAGTTGGAATTAAATGGTAAAAAATATTATATTTTGTATTCAGATGGATTAGACGTTGATGCTGATTTACGATTTAAAAATCGATGTGCTGAAATTGGAATTAATATTCAGAATCGGGATGAGCTTATATCTTTATGTGAAGAATATGCAAAAGGTTTGGGATACGAGATTGATATAAATGATATGGATGCCAATATTGCCGAGTGGACTGGCTTATAAATAAGCTCTACTTTGTTATAATTATAAAAAGGCAGCTGCTAAGGCTGCCTTTTTATGTGATATAGTCTCTTATTGATAACAAGGTGTAGTCTCTCCTACAATATATTTTCCGTTAGCATATACCATAACTCGATATGTTGTTTCTTTTGTTCTTTTATTTTTTATATTAAGGTCACCAAAATCTGCTGCTTCAAAAATATATTCGTCTACTTCTGATACGCTAATACCTGAGGTTTCATTTTTATTTCCTCCAGACGATGAAAGTGATGTTGAACGTCTTAACATTTTTCTTCTTCCCACAAGTTTTTGAAAGTATTCACGACTTTTGGGGTCCTGAGCATTAAATACACTTATATATGCACATAAATCTATGATTTCTCTTGCGTGCGCTTCTCCGTATCTTCCTTCAAGCTGTGCTACTGATTGCATAAGTAGAAATAGAGATACTTTTTTTGAACGCAGGGTACTCATTGCCTGAGACAATAGTGTATAGTCTAGATTAAGCTGCACGGCTTCATCTAACAGAAACATGATAGGTACTACTTTTTTATTTGATGATACGTCTTCTCTTCGCATAAATGCCATTAAAAAATTTGTTATTATAATTGCCATTGCAGGCGCATATATTTGGTATTTATCCTGGGGAACATCGATATAAATATCTCCACTATTTAGGTCTTTGGGCTTAATACAATCTCCCTCACCATCAAATAGTACACGAAGTGCACCAGTATTAAATGGACGGACAGCTTTGCAAAGATGATTATATATACCACTCACATTTTTTTCTGATGAGCCTTCATAGGAATTGCTATATTCTCCTGCAATTTTACAACCACTATTTTTTATTGTAAGTGTTACGTCAAAAACATTTCCTGCGAGTATAGTATCGACAAGTTCTGGGAATTTTAGTTCTCCGTCAATTTTTCCTTCATCATGCAAAAATAACATGTAGTGTGTGATTGCGCAAAAGTAGTCTCTAGCTCCATTTACGAAGAATGCAGAGTTCTCGCCTTGTTCATCGGGACAGATTATAATACTCATATTTTCAACAAATGAACGGCGTTCTGTCGCATTCATTTGGGCTAATCCTTCTAGAGGATTATAGTGGCAGCTGCCTTCTGCTTTATCAGGTGTAAAGACTTTTATGTTCTTTCTTTTATCTCGTACAAAATTTAATAAATCACCTTTTATTGAAATTGCAAAAACTCCGCAGCCGCCTTTTTTTAGTTTTGAATTGAATCGTACTGCTGTCGTTGCTGCTTGAGTGGTTGATTTACCACTTCCAGGTAAACCGAAAGAAACCAAGTTTCCATTTGCATCACTGTCACGTTTTACTAGATGATAATTTCCTGCTTTATCTTTATACTTGCATAGAATAACACCATCTGCCTTGTGCCAATCTTCTATAGGTAATTCATCTACATCCATTTTGTATTTATCATTTGTTGTAAAAAATTGTACCAAGCTACTATATGTTCTATTAAAATCCGTATGGTCTTTTCCATATGACCTATCGGTTAACATTTTATATCGTTTATCTCTTAGGCTGATAAACGATATATATCCCCATAAAGCAAGGAGAGCTCCGTTTACTATGATGTAGTCAATTTTGTATAGCATGTCTCCTTCTTTTGTATTAGTTAGCATTAAAAATAATTGAAATATGACATCTTTAAAAATATAAAGCGCCATTCCAGATATTACGATTGGAATTATCCCATAATATTTGATTTTGTATTTTATTGTTTCATTTATCATATAATAATTTCCTCCGTTATTTCTTTTGCTTTATTTAGTGTCTGTTTACCCCAAACATCTACAGCCGATGCTGCAGCATATGCTCCGTTATCGAGTATTTTTCGAGCTTCTTTTGCCAATTTATCTGCGGAATCATTGCTTGAATCTCCTGCCATTTTTTCTATATCTTTTTCTATTTTTGATAGTTCTTTTAAGCCTTCTGCTACCATGTGTGTTCCTCCTCAATATTAAGATTTCTTGCACCCCATTCTGATTGCGTCTTATCTCCCCAACCTGCGGATGAATGGCCCCATTCTTGAGTTTTTTCTAGAGATTTTTCCTTTTCTAGTTCATCTACCCTTGCTTTTACCTGCTCAAGTTCTTTCTGTTTTGATTCTAATGCTTGCTGCACTTCAATGAGTTTGTTTTCTAGATTTTGATTCTTTTCTGTTACTTCGCTAATCTCAAGATTTTTTTCATTTATTGTATGAATTAAATCTTTTATTTGTTCATCCTTTTTGATAACGTCTTCGCTATTATTTAGATTTATATCTTTTGCTAAAACTTCTTTTTGCAGAGCTTCAATTTGTATATCTTTTGAGTGCATAATTTCTTCTAGCTCTTGTACTTTTGATGTGCGTTCTACATAGCTTTCGAGTAGAGTGTGTTCTGTAAGCTGAGTCTTTACATCCTCAAGCGTTAGCCCTGTTTTTTGAGTAAATTCTTTGAGCTCTTTTACGGTATAATTGCCACCGGTAGTTGCACCGTTTAAGACTCTGCCTTCTATTCCATTTGCATCCAAATAATTTTGTAAATCTTGATGAAAATGTTGTAGCTCGTATTTATTAATCACGTCATTGGCTGATAACTTATAGTCATAGTAGTCGCTCATCTTAGCGTAATTTTTTATTGGCACTCGCTCACCATTTTCGAGCTTGTAATGTGAACCAATTTCATATCTTCCAGTATCAGTAATAGTTGGTTTTTTATCCTTGATAGTTTTGTAGTGTATTTTGTCATGATCTATAGCAGTAGATGGAGCAAATAGCACATGAATATGTGGCTCTCCTGCTTCATCAAAATGGACACTATTACTGATAATATTTTCTTCACCATAGCGGCGCGATATGAAGTTATAAGTTCCTTCAAAAAATGTATTAACTTTGTCAGGGTTATCTACTATTTCTTTAGGACATGTCACAACCCAACTGCATGCTGTTATAGTGCCTGATTCACGACTAGTTCCCCTGCCATAAATATATCTAGAATCTATTAATTCCTTGTAATATTTATAATCACTCTTGCCACCATGCGTTGGCATCGCAAATGAATAGTTCAGAGGCGTTTTTGATGAGTCAATATCGGTATTACTATTGCCAATTATTTCTCTTGTGTTGTGTCGTATCATATTGCGGACAGCATCGTTAGTATATTTCTGAATACTAGCCATAAAATCCTTTCTAGCTTTGGTGTGCGAACATTCTATAATCTCTCCAACTGTCATATTCTAACTTTTCATATTTTTTCTGTAATTTAGAATGTTCTTCCTGAAGCTTTTCATTTTCAATTTGTAGTTCCTTGTAAGCATTTTTTAGCTGCTTATATTTGAATGTCTTTCTCATATAGTCCATCCTTTCTTGCTCTTAAGGGTTGCCGTTAAAGGTAACATTTCTTTGCGGCATCTCCCTGAAATAGTCACCCAAAGGTCGTCATAATATCGCCTTTTAACTGCGCATAATAATCGTTGCTTTCGCTCGATTATTTGCTTGTTTTAAAGGCTTTATTATTCCTCGCAATGGGTGTCTATTTTAGGTATCTGCCTTACAAGATATGGCAGATGATTTTTCGCTCCGCTCAAAATTCATCTACCAACGCATCCTTTGGGATGCTTATCTTGTTCTCAATTAGGGAGCTGTCCGCTCCCTAATGCGAAGCCTTAACCCTTGCTACAAGGGACGCTGTCCCTTACGAACTAATCAAGAAAATTATTCGCTATGGCTCATAATTTTTTGATTAGTTCTATCCCTATCAGCTCATTCGCTAAAGCTCATTTGCTGACAGTGGCTGCGCCCCTACATCAACCAACATTTTCACGCTGCGAAACTGTTGGTTGATTACCCTGCTTGGCTGCCGTTTGTCTTGCTAATGCATTCCATTTCTCTATGATTTGATGAAGCTCTTTAGTGCCATATCCAAATTCATTTTTTACTGCTTTTTCAAATAGTTTTCCTAGAGAATTTAGTCTCTCATTTTCTTCTTGCAACTCCGTTATTAGAGTTGTTATAGATTTCTTATTTGCCATATTATTACCTCATTTTTAAGATTTCACTAGGACGATAAATAATCGTCCTAGTGTTTGAATTTGTACTAAGCGGTTAACCATTTTATTCGGTTATCGTAGTACTCTCCGTTACTAAAAATTGGAACTACGTGACAGTCTTTATTATTCTCGAATTCCTCAGAATACTCTTTCACTAATTCCTCTGCTATTGCGGTTACTTCATTGGCAGTTTCATCTTTATATAAGATGATAAATGGTACCTTGGTCATCATCCCATGATCAGGTCCATGTATGACACGGTACGCGTTAGTATAGTTGCGTTCATCTTTGTCATTCTGTGACTTTAAAATGATTGCATCTTTTGTAGTTGCTAAAAGCTTTGTAGCCAGTAAAACATGTTTATCTAAAACTGGCTTGTTTGTCTGCTCCTGAGGAGCTGGAGATATAGTTTTAAGCATATAATCACCTTAGAATCTTTCCGTAATATCCGCAGATATTACAACTCAGTTAATAGTTTCAAAATAGTGATATTATCTATGCCATTTTCTGTACACTAAATAAGCCAAAAGGTGGTTTTCCTTTCAGTAAGGCATAGTGTAAATTCACTGTTCACTAATAAAATGACGAATAAATTTTAAAATGGGAAAAAATTGGCGACTTTGCCCAAAAAGATATGTTATAATCAGTTTGTTGAGGACTGATGAAGATATAACATATCTTTGTCGGCTAGGTGTCAGACCGTCATGTCTGGCACCTTTTTTAATCAAATTCTTTCCAATTTATTGAAATGTTGTTTAACACATCAATAAATTTTAATCTTGCTTCCCTTGTATCTGCCCATGTCTGTACTTGAGTTATGTCTACAAGTAATCGATAGGTGTATGTATTATGACATACCTCAGACCAGTGTTCACGTAATACGATAAATATAAAATTTAATGAATCTTGATATACAATTTTCTCATTTAAAAGCTCTTTTGAGATTCTATTCAATTCATAAATATCTCGGTCATAGTCTACTGGCATCATAATTTCACTACCAGGAATTAGAGGTTTTTCAGGAGCAATTTTAGCCGCATGCTCTAGTGTTTCCCCTAAATACTTTACCTGATTCGAAAAATGATAAAGTATATTCTCATCAAATTTATCTTCCCAAGATTTATGAGTAAATAAATCTTGCTGCTGGAACTGAAATAATTTGATTGCATCTTCTTCGGCCTGTTCGTTATCTACTTTAGATGCTAATCTATTCCAACTAGATAGAACAGCTCTTTGTAACCCGCCGTCTCGAAAATATACTGCATTTTCGTCTTGTTTTTCGAAAAGTAGCATCTTTACGATTCCTCTTGCGGTACTATTCTTTGGATAGACCTGACTCAAAAGCATATCTTCAATAGCTTTTGACTGTGATACACCTTTAGTAGCGCAGAGAAGTTCTGAGTAATTTTCAATTACATTTTTATTTTCTTGCGAAGAAAAATTCAATATTCGCTGAATTCTTGCAGGAGTGCTTTTGGTTCTCATTTTCTACGATTTCCTTTCTAAAGACTCGGGAATTCTTTCCCTGTAATTGTATATTATCACCCGTTTTGTGGTATGTCAACACTTTGATAAAAAATGCTAGTAAATGTTAGTAAAATACTATACTAATCGTATACACCTTATTTTTCTTGTTTTTTCATATTTAATATTAAAACTTGTGACAAAATTTTCATAGCGTACGAATTGTTTATATCCTACTAGGATAGTATGCTCTAAGGTCAAATATTCACCATCCTATCAACGGGTTATTTATCACTGATTTTAAATTTTCAGACTCTTTGAGTTTCCATTTTGAGTTAAGTTTTTTGTAGTTGTATATACATATTAAAAAAGGACACTGCAGCCAAATGGCTACAGTGCCTATAAATTCGTTTTCAAAAAAATAATTTCATTAAGAATTTTACTATTTTTCGATTTGAAAACCCTAGTTGTATAAGTATAATTAAATTAACAATGAAAACTAGGAGAAAATAATTATGGGGATTGCTAGTGTTAAAGGCATTAATGGAACAATATATGTTTATGATGACAGAGTTGAAATAGAAAGAGCTGGATTTACGGCAAAAATGTATATTAATAGTGGTACAAAGATATTCTACTATAAAGATATAACTGCTGTCGATTATAAAAGAGTGACTATGTCAGGGGGATTTATTCATTTTAGAACATCGGGTTCAGTTACATCTGCACCAAATTTAAATCTAGCAGCTGTCCTGACATTTGATAGTCCTGAATGGAATGCTGCATTACGTAATGAGAATGGTGTCCTTTTTAATAAACCACGACAAGCTGATGAAGTAGAAAACGTTTATAATGTGATTATGCAAAAGTGGGAAACTGCAAGGGCTGCTAGTATATCAACAGGAAATACTATAGTTCAAGAAGTTTCCGCAGCCGATGAAATTAGAAAGTTTAAACAATTGCTTGATGATGGAATAATCTCTCAATCAGAATTTGATGCTAAGAAAAAGCAATTATTGGGACTGTAGCTAATTATTTTAATCAGGCGGTTTTGAAATAAAACTATATATGAATGAGGAGGAGGCTTTATGAATCAATCAATTGATGTAAGGAATTTTTTTAGTATTTTTGGTGTTGTATGTATTGTTCTAGGGTGTATAGGTAGCATAGTATTAGCATTTGCTATGGGGACTGATATACATGGTGAGAGAAATGGAATGTTAACTTTAGTAGTTTTTTTAGTAGGTGCATGTGCTTCTTTATTCTGGGGCTTTTTATGTTTTGCAATTGTGCAAGCACTAGATTGCTTAGAGGGAATAAATTACAATTTGAAAAAAACATCTGATAATACGCAAAGCATTGGTGAAGCGGATCAGTTAGAAAAAGATTTATCATCTGGAAAAAGATGGAAATGTCCTGAATGTGGGAAAATTTATATGTCGTATGAAACATCTTGTATGGTATGTGGTATTTCAAAACCTAGGTAATAGTGAAAATATAGAGTTTAATGTTAATAAAGGCACGTGTCCAAAACACGTGCCTTTTATGATATAAAACTATATTATTCGGTGAAAACACCATATGGATAATCAAAATATTTTCCATATCCATTATTAACTACATCGGATTTATCGAGTGTTATAGCACCAATATTTCCAAAATCTACAGTTACTTTTTCCCAAGTGTTATAGTATTTATCATCGAGTTCTAGGATATTGTCAGTGATAGAAGATATTCTATCTTCTGCAATTTCCGCTGCAGAAAACATACTTGTATCGGCACCTGACATATCTACTTTTACTGTTAAAGTAGTACCGTCAAAAGTGACATTTGTAATTTTTTCACCTTCGCCAACAGCGCCATCTATAGCTTCTTTTACAGCTGTTATTAATTCGTCGGATTCTACGATACCAGCACTTTCATCTGCTTCTGATGTGAGTTCTTCCCCTGTGGACATATCATAGTATTTATCAGAATACTCCATACCAGAACCGATTGCGCTTGCATCATGCTCTTCTTTATCGACGTACTCCGTTGTATAGACTTCTAGTATATTATTATTAAGTCTAAATTGGTTGGTTGTTTTTAAGGATAGATTTACGATGTAGTATATATCTCCTTCAGACATATATGCTTTAGCATAATCTACAGCGTAATCGTTTGGTGGTGTGGAATTAGCTACTGTATTTATACGCCATTTTCCAGTTGTATCACCTTTAGCAAACTTGCTAGGTTCACTGATATCGTACTTTTCCTTTAATTCAGCTTTTAGAGCTTCAATTTCGTCAACTTCAGTATTTTCAGTGACTGCAGCATCTTCTGTTGATTCTGCTGTTATCTCTTCGACTACAGCTTCTTCCTCTGTTTCATTATCATCTGTTGTCGGCATTGTTGTAGCGGCAATTACCATACAAAGAAATGCTGCACCTAAAGAAATCAACCATATTTTTCGATTTTTCTTTTTTTCAGCTGCATCCTTTGATGTAATTGCTTTGATTATAAAAACAATCATCACAATGTTGGCTACAAGCCATAAAAATGTAAAAAATCCACTCATTATTAAATTCTCCTCCACAATTTTTGTGTTTATTATTTTAGTATATCAGATTGTATAGTCTTTTTTATTTAGTTGTTTGTAAGTTCTTGATACATTTTCATAAGAGCTGCCACGCAATCGGCTTCAGAAGTATCCTTGATTGAAAATCCGTATGCTTGCATTACTGCTTTATCATTGGCTGTATGAGCCTTTTGTAATTCAGGTGGCATAGTCAATGGATCATATAAATCGGCTAGGCTGCTATCGGGGTATAGATTTCTAGCATTTAAAATACCTTGGGCAGTTTGCTCAATGTTTTCTTTTTGTTCTGCAGTTGGTTCTGGCCATGGAAAGTTATTATAAACTACATCTTTTGAATATCTATAATCACTTTTTAATCTTCCGCAGAACGCTCTTACCCATGACATATGTACATTTGATGTTAATATTCCAAAATGATATAAGTTAGCATTTGGAATGAGTTTTACTAAGTTACTACTGAGAACTTCTGGTGACATAAAGCCTATTGGAATGTATCGTCGTCGTTCTGATGATACTTCTGGAATGATGATATAAGTAGATTCAGGCATATTCTCTACATGAAAACGTGTTGGTGTATCTGCTAATTTCACTGTTCCTGGACTTGTGCTTTTAAGTCTAAAATTTCTTACTGATTCAACTAGTTTCATACAGTTAGGCATTTTCCTTAATTCATTAGGAGAACAATTACCTAACCATAAGCAGTATCGTGGTGTTCGATTTATGAATTCTTGAGAACCATACCATTCTTTAAAATATTTTTCTGAATTGGGTTCAGTTTTAATGAAGTCATTTTTTTCTTCCTTAGTAAACAAATAGAACCCACCATCTATAGGTTTATTGCCTATTCCTATAGGTGGAACATTACAAAGTGATTTAGATCTGCTTTGTATAAAAATATTATCTGAATCTATTAAATATGCATTGATATTTGATGCCTTATATTTGTGTGAACCGTCAAATATATATTTGTCTTTATTACTTGCTGCATGGCTAAAACCTATAATTACGCAATGTACATGGGCTTTTACTTTTGCCTCACTGTCCCAAATGAAAGTGCGATAAGCAAAATCTATATGTATACCATTTTCAAATAATGGTTGCCATAGATTAGCTACTTGCTCGCCCTGTGATACGGAATTAGTTGAAACAAGAGCAACTCTAACTTTTGTATTCATTATGTAATCACAAGCCTTTTTATACCAGCAGCACACATAATCTAAGTTGCCAACGTTTTTCCATGACTTACCAAAAGTATTGAGTACATCGGTCTTTTGCTCTGAAGACATTATTCTGGCACCAACAAATGGTGGATTTCCCATTATATAGCTAAGCTTGCTGGAATCTATTATTTCTTTCCAATTTATATTTACAGCATTACCTTCAATGATATTAGCATTAGTTTTTAAAGGAAGAAATTCTAAATGCATAAGAAGAATATCTTCTGTTTCTTTCATCATCTGAGATTCTGCTATCCATAGAGCTGTTTTTGCAACAGTGACAGCAAAATCATTTATTTCAATTCCATAGAACTGATCTATTCCAACTTTTATAGGGCTAAATTCTTCATCAAAAACAAACTGCATCTGACCGCCTTTGAGGGTAGATACAACATCATTTTCAAGTCTACGAATGGATATATATGTTTCTGTTAAGAAGTTACCTGATCCGCAAGCTGGATCTAGCCATGTTAGACTTGCAAGTTTGTTTTGAAAAGCTCTAAGTTTTGCATTTCTCGTTTTTAATACCTGGATATCCTTTATTTCTTTTAGCTCAGTTTTTAAATCATCTAAGAAAAGTGGATCAATTACTTTATGTATGTTTTCTATTGAAGTATAGTGCATACCTCCAGAACGTCTTGTTTCAGGATTCAAGGTAGATTCAAATACAGCTCCAAAGATTGTAGGGCTTATCATTGACCAGTCAAATCCTTCACTTGCTTTAGCTAGTAGTATATTTCTGATTTCGTCTGTAAAGTTTGGAATTTCAATATTTTCATCAGCAAAGAGCCCACCATTTACATACGGGAATTTTGAAAGGTCACTTGTATCATATGGATCTCTTTTATCTTCAGGAGTATCAAGAATTTTGAATAGCTCTATTAATGCTTTTCTCATATCTTTTGTTTCAAATTGATCCATGTAATCATGAAACATATGCCCATTTTCTCCGAAAATGTGAGCATCTTCTGCATAGAGACAAAAAACAAGCCTTACACAGAGCATGTTTAAGCTCTTAAGGCTGTCTTCGTTTTCAGGATTTATATATTGTTTTAAAAGAGCATCATATATTAAGCCAACAAACTCTCCAGCTTTAACGGAGATTTCCATCTCTTGGCTTATTTTTTGTTGCTTTTGATTTACTAAAAATTCAAATAGACTGTACTTTGTAGGAATTTCTGCAAGAGTAAACTTTGTTGGTTCAGGTACTCTTGTGTCCATGTCATAAACCCATATTTCAGCAAAATTGGATAATATAATCCATTTTGCTTTTTCACTTACTGGCAAGGAATTATCGTACATTTTTGCTTGTTCATATGGTGTCATGCCATTGTGCCCTTGCTGTGGCTTTGACAAATCAATATTTAAACTTTTCTGCTCTATTAAAACTCTCGTTTCGGGAATATATGCGTCGATTCTTTTTGTGTTTCCGTCTGGACCAACTACTTTTTTCTGAAAGTCTATTCTATCTGTAACATGGTCTACACCCATTACATCTTGTAAAAAATCAATCCAGTAGGATCTATCATCTTCGTCTTCTCTTCCTCGATTAGCCCATTTTTGATAAAACTGTCTTGCAGCTTCTCTTCTTTCAGCGTCAGTCATTTTATATTTCTCCCAATTTAAAATTTTTCTCCGCTGTCATTTAATATAAAACTTGCTTCGAATGTACAGTTTAGCACATCTGCTATTCGCATTAATTCTTCGGTTGTAAAGCTGTCTCTATTTAGTTTATTGTATAGGCCTGATGGACTTTTATATCCAAGGGCTTTTGCTAGCTCATTTTTGCTCATTCCACGTGATACTAATACATGTTCTATCTTTGGTGCCCAAAAGGCTTTCTTTTCATTTGTTTCCATCTTATTTCCTCCAATTAATTAGGATTAAAATAATATTTATATAATATTAAATAAATGTTATTTTAAATACTTGCTTAACGCCTCTGATATTATTTCATTCACGGAAGTTTCTCGTTCCTCGGCCTTTTTCTTTGCTTTCTCATAAAGTGATGGCTTGATTGAGATACTATATTGCTTCTTTGTTTCAGTCTTTTTTGGAGGTCGGCCTCTTCGAGGTTTATCTATCTTTGTCTCATTTCTCTGTGGCGTATTTTTTTCAGCTTTGCTATTTGTGGTTTGCTCATTTGCATTTGTTGATGGCTTTGTCTCGTCTTCTTTTGTACTATTCTGAGGTACTGGTATTTGACCAGTCATAAATGCTTCTGCAGGATTTGATGCTTTTGCAGGCGTGGGCTTTTTTGTTTTACCTTTTATTTCAACTTTTGGTGGCATATCTTCTCCTTTCTATATTTGATATTAAAATAATATTAATTTAATATTAAATAAATATTATTTTAATGTTGGAAATATCTCTTTTACTAGAGCTTTGTAGTCTTCCATTGCTGAACAGCTTGGAGCCCATTCAATAAGCGGTTGCATCTGACTTTGTGCTTCCCTTACTTTTACGGTTTCTCTTATTTTTGCCTCAAATACCTTTGTATTTGCTTCCGCTGCCATTTCATTCAATGCATCATATATAGCAGCATTTAAGTTAGTTCTTGCTGAGTATTTGACCATTAATATTCCTAGCAATTCTAGGTTTGGATTTGTATATTTCTTTACACTTTCTATTGTCTGAAATAGCTGTTCCAATCCTACCATTGATAGATATGAGCATTCTGTTGGTATTAATAGCTTGGTACTGGCAGTTAGGCTCATTATGTTTAGTAGTCCTAATGCTGGCGGTGTATCTATTAATATATAATCGTATTCTGCACCTTCTATTGCTTCTTTAAGCATTTGCTCTTTGCCTATCTTATTGAAGGCTATATCTGCATTTGAGAGCCATACTGAACCTGGTATTACGTCATAATATGTTGCTTTTACTATACATTCCTCTAATGTGCTGTTTCCATTTAAGAGAGTATAAAGATTATGCTCTGCGCAGTCTTCTAATTCTATTCCTGATATTGTTGTTAAATTACATTGAGGATCAGTGTCTATACATAGTACCTTCTTGTTATAGAGCTTTCCAAGTATTTCTCCTAATACTTGTACAGTAGAACTTTTGGCACATCCACCTTTTTGGATGTTTACACTTATAATTTCTGTGTTCATTATTTTCCCTTTCTCTAATATTTATTTAATATTAA
>JAGBJE010000075.1 GCA_017934625.1 Pseudobutyrivibrio sp.
GTAATTACCGCTGGCTTTTCAATGTTCAAATTGAAAAAGTTGTATATCTTCTAACAAAATAAAAACTGCTGGAACCCCTCAAGATTCCAGCAAGCTTTTATACTGCCTTTATTCTACATCCTGCAATGCTGCGAAGTCTTCCTCGCCTGTTCTAATCTTTACAACCTGCTCAACGTCATATACGAAGATTTTTCCATCACCGATGTGTCCTGTGTAAAGCACCTTCTTAGCAGTGTCGATTACATCCTTTACTGGAACCTTGCAGACTACCACGTCCACTCTAATCTTAGGAAGCAGTGCTGGCTCTAATGCTACACCTCTATAGTATTCAGGGGCACCCTTTTGAACACCGCAGCCCATTACATGGGATACTGTCATTCCTGTAATTCCAAGCTTCATAAGAGCATTCTTAAGCTTTTCAAGATTACGCTCCTTGCAAAGGATTTCTACCTTTGTCATTCTTGGCTTGCCTGCTGATGTAATCTGAGATGGTGCATACTCAACCTCTACTGCATCATCCATTGATGCAAGACCAGCAGCCTCTAAGGTATCAGTGATAAGTGATGCTGTTTCATCATCATATTCATCTGCATCAAAATCATCCTCTAGCATGTTAAATCCAGAATAAGCTGATGGAAGTCCATGCTCAGTTCTATCTAGACCAACTATCTCCTCCTCTGCAGATGCACGAAGACCAATAGTCTTTTTTATTAACGTAAATGCGATAGTAATTGTAACTGCAGCCCATGTACCTACAGTGAGAATTCCAAGTAACTGTAAGCCAAGTAGCTTAAATCCTCCTCCATAAAAAAGACCGGTAAGCTCACTGTCAGGAGCTGATGTAGTTGCAAATAATCCTACTGCAATTGTTCCCCAAATACCATTCATCATATGTACTGCAACTGCACCAACTGGATCATCAATATGAAGCTTGTAATCAAGAAGCCATACACCAAATACTACAAGGAATCCTGATACAATACCAATGATAATTGCACCAAGTGCATCTGTTACATCGCATGGGGCTGTGATTGCTACAAGACCTGCAAGTGAGGCATTAAGTGACATTGATACATCTGGCTTGCCATATTTAATCCAAGTAAATGCCATTGTTGTACATGTTGCAACAGCAGGTGCTATTGTTGTTGTAACAAATATTGAAGCAAGCTGTTCTACTGATGTAGCTGCTGCACCGTTAAATCCATACCAGCCAAGCCAAAGAATGAATACACCAAGTGCTCCAAGTGCAATATTGTGACCTGGGAAAGCATTTACCTTTGTAATCTTGCCCTTGTTATCACGATTAAACTTTCCAATTCTAGGTCCAAGGATTTTAGCACCAATCAGTGCGCAGATACCACCAACCATGTGGATTGCACAGCTACCTGCAAAATCATGGAAGCCAAGCTGTGATAGCCAACCGCCTCCCCAAATCCAATGTGCTTCAATTGGATAGATTACAAGAGAGATAACACCTGAGTAGATACAGTAGCTGATAAACTTTGTACGCTCTGCCATGGCACCACTTACAATTGTTGCTGTAGTTGCACAGAATACTAAGTTAAATACAAAGTTGCTCCAGTCGAAGCTTGCATAATCTGTAAACACCTGAAGTGATGGCTTACCAACAAGACCAAAGAAAGCATTTTCACCAAACATCAATCCAAAACCTAAGATTACAAACATCACTGTTCCAATACAAAAATCCATAAGATTTTTCATAATGATGTTTCCTGTGTTTTTTGCTCTGGTAAAGCCAGCCTCCACCATTGCAAATCCTGCCTGCATCCAAAATACTAATGCAGCGCCTATCAGGAACCATACGCCAAATAACATGCTAGAATACTCTTCCATATCTTTTCCTCCTTTTTATAAAACAAAAGGCGCCGCAAGCATATTGCTTACGACGCCTTTGTCATTTCTCAAACAAGTCTTGTTTTTTTATTTGTCTAGTATAATATTCTTCCCCAAAAGTTTTGTCAACACTTTTTTGTAGAAATTTTTCAAATCATTTTTTTCATAATATAATTTTTCTTAATGAATCGGGTGCAGGATTAACCAAATCAGTCGTCTTGTTTGACTAGCCTAACTTCCTATGTTAAATTATTCTTCGCCGTTAGATAGTTCTAACCAAAGATTTAAACAACAAACACGGAGGATAATATTTCTTATGAAAAAAAGATTATTTACATTATTAATCACTGCATCAATTGCAGCTACTAGCATAATCGGTTGTGGTAGTACAACTGAAAGTTCCAGTGAAAATAACGTGGCGTCTACAGCCCAGTCATCCACTCAAGAGACGTCCGAATTTCCTATAACAATTACGCACGCTTTTGGTGAAACCACCATCGAAAGCAAACCAGAGCGTATAGTTAACCTTGGATGGGCTAATCAGGATACAACTTTAGCCCTTGGTGTAGTTCCAGTAGGTGTATCTGCTGCTAATTATGGAATGATGACAGACAACAAGCTACACCTTTGGACAGATGAAGCCTTTGCTGATTTGGGTGTCGAAAATCCAAATGTGTTTAACGATGAAACCGGATGGGATTACGAAGCTATCGCTGCTTGCGAGCCTGACATTATTATCGCATCATACTCAGGATTCACAGAAGAAGAATACAATCTTCTCTCTGAAATTGCTCCTGTAGTACCATTCCTTGAAACTGCATGGAAGACAAACTGGCGTGAGCAGACAATCACTAATGCTACTGCAATGGGTATGAAATCAGAAGGCGAAAAGCTTGTAGATGAAACTGATACTCTTATCGCTGAAAAGCTTGCAGACTATCCTGAGCTTAATGGCAAAACCGCAGGATATTTTTGGGTTTCCCAGGATGATATGAGCACTTTCTACGCTTATCTTCCAAATGATCCTAGAGCATCATACCTTAATGATTTAGGACTAAAGACTCCAGAAAGCATTCTCTCACTTGCTACATCTACAGAAGATTTTTCAGTAACAATCTCTAGAGAAAATACAGAAACATTAAGCGATGTAGATATTATGGTAGTTTATGGTGATAAGGGACTACTTGAAGCAATGCAGGCTGATCCACTTATGAGCCAGATTCCAGCTGTTAAAAACGGCGCTGTTGTTCTTATTGACTCAACCACAGCCCTTGCTGCTGCAACTACACCATCAATCCTTTCCATCCCTTATGCAATCGATGATTATTTATCTTTATTAAGTGAGGCAGCAAATAAAATTGAAACAGAATAAAATAACAATCGTATTTACTATAGGAATAATTGTCCTAATACTATCTGTTATTGTATCAATTACCTACGGTGCAAAAGCCGTAGGTTTATCTGATATTATAGATGGTATTTTTGGAAGAAATACTGATAGCTTCAACGCTAATGTTGTAGCCGCCAGAATACCGCGAACCATCTTTGGGTTAATAGCAGGGGCTTCTTTAAGTATTGCCGGTGTATTGATGCAATCCATAACTAGAAACCCTATTGCAGACCCAAGTATTTTAGGTGTTAACACCGGGGCTTCACTTTTTATTGTTATTGGAATTGCATTTTTCAATATTCAATCAAAGATTGCCTACATGGGTATAGCCTTTGTTGGAGCACTTATTACTGCACTGTTTGTATATAATCTGGCATCTCTTGGAAATGGTGGTGCAACTCCTATAAAGCTTGCTATATCAGGTGCTGCTGTAAGCAATGCCCTAACAAGCCTTATAAGCATTTTTGTAATGCCTGATTCAAGCGTTATGACTACATTTCGCTTCTGGCAAATAGGAAGTATTGGTGGAACTACAAACACAGACATATTGTTACTACTTCCGTTTACAATAGCAGCCATCGTTATAAGCTTAATGCTTTCCAATAATCTAGATACTATGCTCCTATCAGAAGAAACTGCAAAAGCTCTAGGTTTAAATATTGGTCTTACCAGAGGAATTGCAGCCATCTGTGGTGTTATATTATGTTCTACTACAACAGCTCTTGCAGGTCCAATCAGCTTTATTGGGCTTATGATTCCCCATCTAATTAGAGCAATTGTTGGTAGCAATCACAAGATACTTATCCTAAGTAGTGGTATTTATGGTGGAGCTATCCTTATTATCTCTGATGTACTAGGAAGAATCCTTGGAAGACCTGGTGAATTAGAATCAGGTATTATGACAGCTCTAATTGGAGCACCTGTATTTATATACTTAATTAGAAAGGCAAAGCTACAGTCCTTATGATAGATAATTCAAAGATATTTGCAAATATAAAGTCACACCGGATTAAATATAAAATCATACTAACAATAATGGCAATTATCCTGCTAATACTGGTTTGCCTTAATATGACAATAGGTGAAAAAAACTATTCTCTTATGGAAGTAATACATACACTTCTTTCAAGTGAGAATAACTACATCATTGTGAAGCTAAGGCTTCCACGAACATTAGCTGGCATCTTCTGCGGTATAGCATTTGCCATAGCGGGAAATACCTTCCAGACTCTGCTCGGAAATTCCCTCGCTAGTCCAGATATAATCGGTGTTTCATCTGGTTCTACAGTAGCCGCTGTATTTTGCATTCTTTTTCTAAACCTAAACAGAGGACTGGTATCCTTTGTAGCGGTTTTAGCAGGTGCAGCCTCAGCTCTATTAATTTACAAGTTAGCCAGTAAAGATGGTTATTCCACAAATAGATTAATTCTCACAGGCATTGGTGCTCAAGCCTTCTTTTCGGCTCTTATCAATTGGATGATTAAGAAGGCTTCTGAATATGATGTTCCTACTGCCATGCGTTGGATGTCAGGAAACCTAAACGGAATCACTACAGATACTCTCCCACTACTGATTGTTATTGTACTATTAGCTCTCATTACAATGACTTATCTAAGTAACAGCCTGCAAGCTTTGGAGCTGGGAGAAAACTACGCTACTGTCCTAGGTGTAAATGTTGATGTAACACGTTCCCTACTAATATTGATATCAGTAGTATTAATCGCCTTTGCAACAGCTATTTCCGGTCCTATTTCTTCTATAGCATTTTTATCAGGACCTATAGCGGGCAGGCTATGTAGCAAAAATCAGATTAATACTATCCCTGCTGCACTCACAGGTGCAATCCTTGTACTTGCCGGAGATTTTATAGGGCAAAATCTGTTGCCTACCAGGTATCCAGTAGGAATTATTACAGGAATTCTAGGTGCACCTTATTTGGTATATCTTCTTATTAAGCAAAACAAAGGAGGTTCTATTTAAATGAAAGATAATATTCTAATAGCCAATGATATAGTAGCTGGATATGGTGATAACACTATTATAGATGGAATTAACCTTAAGATTCCTCCTCACAAAATAAGCGTTATACTAGGTTCAAACGGAAGTGGCAAATCTACCATGCTTAAAACCTTCTGTAGACTGCTTACTCCTCAATCTGGGTCTATCGTTTTAAATGATAAATCTTTGCAGGAAATGAAAAATAAAGATATTGCTAAATCAATAGGTTTACTTCCTCAAAATTCAGTTGCGCCAGAGGGTATAACAGTAGCTGAGCTTGTTACAAGAGGTCGTTTTCCATATAGAAAATTCATGTGCTCTCTTACAGCAGAGGACTATACTGCCGTAAAGGAAGCAATGGAAGCCATGAAAATCTGCGACCTTGCAGATAGAAGCATTGATGAGCTTTCCGGTGGTCAGCGTCAACGAGTATTCATAGCATTAGCCTTAGCGCAACAGACAGATATTTTATTTTTAGATGAGCCTACTACCTTTTTAGATATAGCCTATCAAATTGAAATCTTGGATTTGTTAAAGGAACTAAATAGAAAAAAGAAAACCACCATTGTTATGGTGTTGCACGATATTAATCTTTCCAGCAAATATGCAGATTATATATTTGCCATGAAAAATGGAAAGCTCATCAAGGAAGGCAGCCCTTCGGATATAATTACCTCACAGACTATCGAAGAAATATATGGTCTAAAAAGTGTTGTAATTACGGATCCTGTGTCCTGCTCTCCCATGATTATTCCAATCAGTTCTCATGATGATTTGACAAATGTCTCTTAAAATCACCAGGTGTCAATCCACACCATTTCTTAAAAGCATTGTAGAAAGCAGTTTGGCTGTGATAGCCAACTGCTTTTGATATTTCTTCAAAATTCATTTCATTTTCCTTTATTAGAAATGCTGCTCTACTCATTCTTATGTTATTCTGGAAATCCCAAACTGTTTGCTTAAAATAATCCTGAAAACCATATTTTAATTTCTGCTCACTAATTCCAACTTCCCCTGCAAGCATAGGTATAGTTTTAAAATCATAAGCTGAACTGACTATTATATCCCTTACTTTATTAAGCTTATTAATATCCTCTCCGCTTATTTTTATATCCCTTTTTCCAGCCTTTACTACCCTAATATATCGGTCTTTACTGGTAACAAAATACATTCTGGAAGAAGGCGCTAATAAAAGCTCTACAAGCTCAATAGCGCAAGCCTGCAGCAAGGCATTCGTAAGAATACGATTTTTAATGTAGCCTTCTATCTTAGAAAGCACATCTATTATCTCCTGGCTTATCATGGTGTAACGCGTATTTACCATGATAAAATCCAATTCCTTCTCTTTTCGATTAATAGATGGCAGTAATGTATCCACCAAATAATCATAATTAATTGAAAACTCTACTCCCTTAAAATGCTGGCCTGCCCGCCATACTCCAACACCCTTATCCATTTTTTCTAATGCCATAAATGAAGATGGTATGGACTGAGCTACAAGTTCTCCGTTTTTCAAGGAATAGGTTATTCCTTCGTAAATTATTCCAAAGTGCAAAAACCTGGTGCCATAGTGATACTCGATAGAAAAATCACTATCAACCACATAATCCCCTATGCCACATTGAATGGTTTCAGGCTGGCCATAGCTTACTATTGAGCCAGCCTGATTATTTTCATATAAAACAAATCCATCCTGATTACTTACATCTGTAATCTTGGCAAAATCATGGAACAATTTTTGATATTCACTTGAAGAATTTGCTATTCCCTTTTTCATAAAATAAAATATTGCCTCCAAC
>JAGBJE010000076.1 GCA_017934625.1 Pseudobutyrivibrio sp.
CTTATCAGCATACAACTCTGTAATGGCATCACTTCCTGCTATTCGCATCATTGCAAATGAAAGGAATGTTATTCCAAGTAGGACTGGAATCAATTGTATCAATCTATTAATAACGTACTTCATTTATCGACCTCAAAACATAAAAATAGCTTTACAGATTCATTATCCATAAAGCCATTTTTCACATAACCATTGATATATTTTATTCTCTTTTTAATATTCAATCAACGATTTGAAATTAAATTAGATATTCGTTTTTATTGTACATTTATTCCATATTGGAATATCTACATAAATCTTTCCATAACCTCTGTAGTATGCATCGATAAGATTCCTGCACCAAAGGCTTCCATAATTTCCGTGTAGCTGTCATCAATAAACATGATTTCATCCATGTTATAACCATCACGCTCTGCAATCATCTTCATAATAAGCACTTTCTTATGACGGCTTTCTGTGGAAATAAGATCCCCATGATGTTCAAATACCCCTGGATAACACTCTCGTAAACGATTGTATTTTGAATTGTATTCAAAGGAGTTGCTACATTCAGTCAAACCGTAAATCTTTACACCCTGATTAAAATGTAAATCGTCTATAAGATTTTTCACACCCCTTGGAGCCTGGCATTTGATATATGCATTGTTGTTGATGTTGTACTTAAGCCAGTCGTTAGCATCCTCAAATCCTACTATTCTTTTACCTGCTTCGTTATACATCTTAAGACAAAGTAATGTATTATCTACATCACCAAATAAAACCTTTATCTTTTTCAATTTTTCCCGCATTATCATATACCTCACATATTACTATTTCTTGTTATTTATGGTTTCTAAAGCCTTTTTAGACAATGCCTGCAATCCCTTCAATCCACTATTTTTAAGCTCTGTCAAGGTTAATGCTCCTGTAGCTTCAAAAATAGCAAACAGATTATCTACAAACTCGTCTAATTCCTTTGGTGACATCTTAGAAATGTTTTCCTTTAATGTAGCATCAATAAGCTTAGCAGTCTTGCTGACTTCCTTTGTAGTAACAAGCTTCTTTCCCTCTATGCACCAGGTAGCCAGATTATGTTGTGCCAATGCCGTTGCCTTACTTTTAACTACAATAAACTTGCCTACAGGCTCCATCAAAAGTCCTACAACTGTATCCTCTGGTACAATGCTAACTAATCGTGGCGTCACATCCTTTATAGCTTTAGACTGTGCAACCTTTTTCATAAATCCTGGGCCATCATTACTGTAGATGTTCTTAACTCTATCACGAACTTCCTGATTGCATTTGGCCACTGCATATAATGCCAGGTGGCCTCCTTTGGAATGTCCGCCTACTCTAAGCTTGCCACTACTGTCCTTAGCTACTGTATTAAGATATTTTACCGCCTCCTTCTCAGCCTCTACTTCCGAAGTAGCCAGTCTAAAATCTTCCTTCCAGCCAACGATAGAATCATCGGTGCCCCTATATGCTATGTAGCTGGTATTATCTGGAAGCACAAATTCCATGGCAGCAAACTGCAAAGTTTTCTTTACATCATTCTTACTAACGTAATTACGAACCTTGATATTTTTATATCTGCTGGTCTTTGAAATGGCTTTTAGCGTAATAGGTGCATCCTTTAATATAGAGCCATCTCTAAAATTCTTCTTAGGAAATACCTTCTTGAAATAGATGTCTGAGATTTCCTGAAGCGTCATCTCTTTTGGGGATGAAGCTGTAAAAATATCATCCATCTCCACATAAGATATGCATGATAGTACCAAATTATCTATCGTGTTAAATCCATCCTGTGAAAAGGTTAAATCCCCTCTCCACTTAATGTAATCTTCTAATGTACCCATTTCTTCCTCCCCTTTCAAAAAAATTCATAACTCACCAATAATTATTCTACAACAATTTCTTCTATATGTGGGCATAATAATTAAAGTGTCAATAAATTTTCACAATGTGACGTAAAAAAGAGATAGGAACATGCCTATCTCTTTAATATTGCTATTTAGCTTTACTGAACTGTATTTACAGGAACTGCTGTAATAACAATAATTAGCGTAAGAAAAGCGTTGCTACCCTAAACAAAATATATGTGCATTATTTACAAAAATGTTTCGATTCTTTTTAGACTCTTCCGCTTTACGCATCTGCTCTATTCTTCGATTTGGAAAAATTGGGGTGAAATGTAAGTGTTATTTGTTAGTTTATATAATCCACTTATTACTCTTTGAAAAAAGTTAAGTGGATTTAAGCAGTTATCTGAGAAAGCTTACTATTTTCGACGTTGGTTAAGTGGTATATGCTGAATCTTCAATTACACTTACAAAATATATAAGTGTTTTTGTGCTTCCAACAAGAACCACTTATATCATCTCCGAAAAAGTGCGTTTATTTCAGTTTTTCTCCAAAAGCACTTAACTTTTCAAAAATGTCGGTAAGTGTTTTTCTTATATAGCCATATTCAGCTTAACTATTCCCCAAATTTTTAAGTGCTTTATCAAGTTGCTAAAATCCACTTAATTACTCTTTCGCATAAATTTATAGATTCTTGTTTTTCATCAGAAAAACAAGAACCGGACATAGACCAATATTTTCTGAAAGAAAATATTGCTTGGCAAAGCCAAGTTCTTGTGGGTTTTTTCCTTAAGTAGCCCACAAGAAGTCATGACTTCTTGCTGACAATTTCATTGTTCCGTCAGCAAGAATTTATAAGCTGAAATAACTGTATCCTAATTAGTAATATATGTAGTATAATGATATCCGCTATAAAACAAAAAGGAGATTTAAAATGAAAAAGAATAAGCACCGAAAAAGAAACAGAATAATCTCATGTACACTAATTATTACCGCATTGGTACTTATTATCGGATGCGTTGCATATATTGGTTACTACAAAAAGACTGAAACTGAGAAATCTATTGTTTCAAATTCCACTACTGATAATACACCAAATTCTGATTCAAAAGATACTTCATCGGAGCCATCAGAATCAAATAACTCAAGTACAAAGAACACAGAACAAAATACTGATTTTAAACTTTCAGATGATTTAGCCGGAGCAATTGCTCTATTGGCTCAAAGCTACAATGAATTTGATTCAACTTCAGTAGAAGGTGAAGCTTGGCAAGAGTTCTTTACTAGTCATTTTTTAATGAACTCACATTATGGCTTCGAATATCTTAATGACCTAACAGAAAAAAACTCAAATATAATTGATGAAGAGCAGGCTGAGTATATGTCTTATTCTCTTACTGGTGTCAAATCAGATTTTACATTTGCTGAACCTTTAGATTACAATAATGCAGCTTCATTTTATAGTGATGCATATTTAGAAAGCTACACCTCAGAAATGTTAGATGATGGTGTGCTGGTTCATGCAGTTATCACCACTATTTCAACAACAATTGAAAATGATGAACCAGTAGTTTCCAATACATCTTATAATGCAGATGTAAAGCTGGTAAATAATTCTTCCAGCTGCTTTGATGGATACAGCATTTCATCTCTTAAGTGTATTCAGTAAAAAA
>JAGBJE010000077.1 GCA_017934625.1 Pseudobutyrivibrio sp.
CACCAAAGCTTTCAAGCCTCACAATCAAAACAATTTCTGATGGTGATACACTTTCGGCAGCACTTCTTTCAGGAGATATTGATGCTGCATACGGAATGGCTTATGAGGCATATCCAAACTTTGAGAACGACAATTTCCAGTTCTCTAGCATTCAGACATCTAGAGCATTTTTTGCTTCTATGAACATGACAAGTCCAGTAATTAAGGATGACGCTGTACGTAAGGCAATTGCTATGGGTATCGATAAGGAAGGCTTCGTTGCAACACTTCTTGATGGGCATGGTGTAGTAGGTAACGGCGCATTCCCTGATGGCTTTAGCCAATTTGGTGGTGAGAACATCAAGACAGAAACTTACAACCCAGAGGAAGCTAAGAAGATATTAGAGGACGCTGGCTGGGTAGATTCAGATGGTGATGGAATCCGTGAAAAGGATGGCAAGGACCTTGTTATTCGTTGGCTTACATATCCTAGCCGTCAGGAGCTTCCACTGCTTGCAGAATCAGTTCAGTCTACACTTAAGGAAATCGGTATGAATGTAGATATCAACTGTACAGCAAACAGACGTGACTTCCTTGCAGATATGTCATCCTTCGATATCTATGCGTCAGCACTTGTCACAGCACCTTCAGGTGACCCACAGTACTTCTTCACAACAAGCTGTGTACCTGGAATGGATTACAACTTTGGTGCTTACGATAACGCAGAAGTAACAGCTTTAATTAATGAGCTCTCAACAGAGTTTGATACAGACAAGAGAGCAGAGCTTGCAATTGAGCTTCAGCAGAAAATCTTAGATGACAACGCATACATCTTCTGTTCATTCTTGCAGATGAACATGATTTCAAAGGCAAATGTTTCTAACTGGACAGCACATGCCTGTGATTACTATGAGGTTACTGTAGACCTTGATATTAACTAATATTTAATTTAAATTTGAAGGGGCTAAACACAAATAAAAGTGCTTAGCCCTTTTATTACTTGGATATTTGTGATAATGTATTAGGGCAAAAAAAGAGGGAAGCTATAGGACTATAAAATGTCAATTAATAATGAAAATATTGAATCTTTAAATAAAGAGTATTGGCTTAACAGAGCCCCTGGCTATTCTGAGGTTAATAAGGAAGAGCTTGAGGGAATTCAGCATCAGACCTGGAAGGAATATCTTTGTAAGCAGATTAGTGAAATATATCCTGGCAGCCAGCCAGCTGAAATCAGCATTTTAGATGTTGGTGCAGGACCTGGGTTTATATCCATCATCTTAGCAGAGGAAGGATATAAGGTTACTGCCTTTGATTTTGCAGAATCTATGATAGAAGAGGCCAAATCAAATGCAGCAGAGTTAGCTGATAGCATTACCTTTGTTCAAGGTGATGCAATGAACCTTCCATTTGATGACGAAAGTTTTGATGTTGTATTTTCAAGAAATCTCACATGGAATCTTCCTTATCCAGACAGAGCTTATGACAATTGGATAAGAGTTCTTAAACCAGGTGGGGTGATGCTTGTATTTGATGCCAATTGGTATACCTATTTAATAGATGATAATAAGCGTAAGGAATTCGAGAAGGACCGCGAAAACGTCAAATTGTCCAGCCTTGGGGACTATAATATTGGGGAAAATTTTGATACAATGGAAAAGATTGCTTTTGATATGCCGCTGACACACAAGATGAGGCCAGCATGGGATGTGGAATATCTTAATGGCATACACGCAGGTTTGGTGAGTAGCGTGGAGAATATAGGCAGTATTTTATATTCCGAAAAGGAAAAGATTAATTACTGCTCGACACCAATGTTTTTGGTAAAAGTAGTGAAAGGGTAGTATAGATAATGGGCGAGTTACATCATATCGCATTTGAAGAAGAAGCAGGAAATATTAAAGATAAGGTAGAAAGCTATTGGACTAAGAGGGCAGAAAGCTTTTTTGAGTTAAGACATGACGAAATAGAAAGCGAAAAGTCTGCTAAGTGGTTAACAGAAATAAAGGAGCTTCTTCCAAAGAAAGAGAAGCTTAATATATTAGATTTAGGTTGTGGAACAGGATATTTTGAAGTACTCTTAGGTAGAGAGGGGCATACTGTTACAGGTATAGATCTTACCGAGGAAATGGTTACAAAGGCAAATGAGATGATTCGTATATACGGATTGGAGGAGAACCAAGCAAAAGCAGTAGTTGGCGATGCGGAAAATGTTGCATTCCCTGCAGAAAGCTTTGATGTGGTTATTACTCGTAACCTCACATGGACATTGCCGCATCCAATAGATGCATATAAGGATTGGTACCGCTTGCTTAAACGCGGCGGTGTTCTCATTAATTTTGATGCAGAATATGCAAAGGGAGCACACAATCTTACCAGTCCAGAGAACATCGCACACAAGAATGTGTCAAAGGAATTGGCTGATGAATGTCACGATATTTACCATATGCTTACAATCAGTACCTTGGATAGGCCTGAGTGGGATGTTCACATTTTAGAAGAGATAGGATTTAAAGATATTATTACAGATAAAACCTTTGGGGAGCGTATCTTTGTGGAGCGTGACGAATTTTACATTCCAGATAAGATGTTTAGTATAAGAGCTGTTAAATAACAGCAAGGGGTG
>JAGBJE010000078.1 GCA_017934625.1 Pseudobutyrivibrio sp.
ACAATTGCTTTCTTTTTCGTTTCTAAATTATCTAACATTTCAATTATTCCTTATTTATTCACTGAATTTTAAAACTTTTTTCTACTCAATTGTGTAAAATAATAATTAAGAAATCACAAGGAGGCTAAAATGAAACCTGGTGTTTACAAAGCAACAAAAAAAGATGGCAGTGAATACTACCGAGGAAATATTACCTACAATAGTAAACATATCAGCCTAGGAAGCTTTGAAACTGAAACAGATTGTACCAGCGCTTATGAAGAAGCCTGGAACATACTTAAAGATGCAAGTATATCCATCCTTTCAATTAACCACAAAATCAAATACTTATCATTTGAAAAATGTGTTACTCTAATCAATTTTAGAGACAATCACATATATATAAAAACTCCTATTTATCTACAGAAGAATTATTTTCTCTACTATCTGGACAAATCAAATGTTTTAAAATTCGACAATGATGATTTGTTTTACTATTCTAGCCACAAAATACAAAACCGCGGTGGCCACATGTTTGTTAGTGATTACGGAATGCAATACAATATCTTAGGCCGCTATGGTATTAAGCCATATAGTGTAAAAGGTAAGGATTACATATTCGCTAACGGAGACGATACAGATTATCGCTATTCTAATATAGTGGTTGTAAATAAATATCACGGTGTATACAAAGAAGAAAAGAAAGGAAAAACTGTATACGCTGCTAAAATACATCTAAACGGAGATTTTATAGTAGGCCGCTACCGCGATGAAGCCACAGCTGCCATTGCCTACAACAAAGCTGTAGATTTATGCAAATCCAGAGGAATGACCAAATCCTTCCCAGTTAACTATATCACCGAATACACTCCTAGAGAGTACGCTGATTTATATACTGAGATTAAAATCTCCTCTCATCTTTATAAGTTTTTTCGTAATAAAAACTTCCGCGAGGCTTAAAGCCTCGCGGTTTTTATTAGTTATTAATGAACTTGTCTTCTTCGTTGTTCCAAGAATATAACTTACGAATTTCTTCTCCGACCTTCTCTGAAGGATGCTCAGCTGCAAGCTTTCTCATTGCCTGGAAATGTACCTGACGTCCTGCTGGAGACATATCAAGTAAGAATTCCTTAGCAAATGTACCATCCTGAATATCACTTAAGATCTGCTTCATAGCCTTCTTTGTATCTTCTGTGATAATCTTAGGTCCAGTAACGTAATCACCGTATTCTGCTGTATTAGAAATAGAATATCTCATTCCAGCAAAGCCTGACTGATAGATAAGGTCAACGATAAGCTTCATCTCGTGGATACACTCAAAGTATGCATTTCTTGGATCGTAGCCTGCCTCAACAAGTGTCTCAAAGCCTGCCTGCATAAGAGCACAAACACCACCACAAAGAACAGCCTGCTCACCAAATAAGTCTGTCTCTGTCTCTGTTCTGAATGTTGTCTCAAGAATACCTGCGCGAGCACCACCGATACCAGCGCCATAAGCAAGTGCAAGATCAAGTGCCTTACCTGTAGCATCCTGATATACAGCTACAAGACAAGGTGTACCTTTGCCTGCCTGATACTCTGAACGTACTGTATGACCTGGAGCCTTTGGAGCAATCATAGTAACATCAACATCTGCTGGTGGCTTAATGCAACCAAAGTGAATATTGAAACCATGAGCAAACATAAGCATGTTGCCTGCTTCAAGGTTTGGCTCAATGTCTTTCTTGTACATATCTGCCTGCTTCTCATCATTGATAAGAATCATAATGATATCAGCCTTCTTTGCTGCTTCTGCTGCTGTATAAACTGTAAGTCCCTGCTTTTCAGCCTTTGCCCATGATTTAGAGCCTTCGTAAAGACCGATAATGACATCACATCCACTCTCCTTAAGGTTAAGAGCATGTGCATGACCCTGGCTACCGTAACCGATAATAGCTATTGTCTTACCCTTCAATAATGAAAGATTACAATCTTCCTGATAAAAAATCCTTGCTTCCTGTGACATTCCTTTATCCTCCTATTTTTCTTTTAATATAACTAAAGAATAACTACATCCTCAGAACCACGTGTAAGACCTGTAAGTCCTGTACGTGCAAGCTCTAAGATATCATAGTCTCCTAGCATATCCAAAAATGCCTCAAGCTTATCCTGATTTCCTGTTACCTCGAGAATCATAGAATCATGTGTAACATCAACAACCTTACCATGGAAAATCTCTACTATAGTAAGGACATCCTGTCTATCATTATTTCTAGCTGATATCTTAACCAGCATAAGCTCTCTTTTAACAGACATGCCATGTTCTAGCACCTTAAGGTCTACAACCTCTGTAAGCTTAGAAACCTGCTTTTCAATCTGCTCTAAAATATTGTCGTCTCCATGTGTAACGATTGTAACACGTGTATATCTTGGGTCAGCAGTAACACCTGCGGAAAAGCTATCAATGTTATAACCTCTTCTTGAAAATAAGCCTGAAATTCGGCTAGTTAGACCTGGCGTGTTTTCAACCAGAATTGAAAGAACTTTTTTAGACTCCATCGTATTACTCTCCTAAAACCTTATTCTAAAAAGTGCTTTAGCACTTTGAAGTACGAAACTGTAATTGATTGTATCACAATCGTTTTTAAATAACAAGGAATAACTACATTATAAATTAACAATACATTTTATAAATATGTCCATTTATCTAGTAATATTTGCCATCATAAGGATTATAAAGTCCCATTTGAATAGGTTGTCTCTTATCCTCATAACAAAGTGTTATGTAGTAATCCCTAAATTCAAAGCCCTGCTTAGTCCAGTAAGTCTTGCCCTTTTCGCAGTCACAGTACTCACTAAAGTCTACCCACTGAAGCACCTGCATCAAAGGACGGTCCATCATTTTACTGGTTGCTTCCTTAAAAGTCCACACTTCAGTAAACTTCTTGTTTACTTCGCTCTTTTTAAAGGATTCTAAGTATTCTAAATCATATTTAGTAAAAAATCTTTCTACCAAATCCTTATCGTAAGGTCTGATGCGCTCAACATCTATACCAACTGGCTTATCTGAAATTGCAGCTACTGCGAAAAAATTAGAATGAGAAATGCTAAAATCCACATTCTTAGGCTGAATAAAGATAGGCTTCCCCTGAGATGTGGTTGAGTATACGTAAGGCCTTTGAATATGATTTTCCCAAAGCAGCTTTTCAAGTAAATGGGCAGCTCCGAGCCTTTCACACTTTCCCTTTAAAGTCTTGGCCTCATCAACATGCTCTCTTCGTTGAGGGCTGATAAGGCTGTAAACCTGGTCAAATATGAATGGATTCTGTAGTGCCTCACAATTGTACGCTGCCGCTTTAATCATATTCTCCTCCCTTTATTTTGATATACAAAGTATAACATAGTGAGGTAATGATATGCTAAAATAATTATGAATTAATTTTGAACGTTTTGAGGGGATTTTATTATGAAATTTTTGATTTTTGAAATGAAAACTGTTTGCTACAATTCATATCTCTATTTTGGGGATGCTCTAGGTCTTGCTTTAAAAAATGCTGGTCATAGTGTGGAATATTTCAAAGTTGATGAACAAGCTTTAGATGATTTGGAGCAATTTGTAGGCAAGCATTATGATGCGATGATTGATTTCAACTCTGATTTGCCCAGAGCTCTTATGGATGATGATTCATTCTTTTTAGATTACGTAGATGCACCTTTTATTGATGTAATACTAGACCACCCGCTTTATCATCATGATTCACTAAAAAACAAGCTAAAAAACTTTCATGTAGTTTGCCTTGATGCAAAGCATAAGAATTACATTCAAAAATATTACCCTCACATCAAAGCCGTTTCAGTAACATCTATGACAGGTGAACTGGCTTTTGGAAAAGAGGCAATTGATTGGGATTCTTTTGAATCTCGTCCATACGACATAATCTTTTCCGGCACTTATACAGATCCAATTCGAATTGAAACAGCTATAAAAAAGCTTCCCGATTTTCTAGTTTCTAACATTATGGTATTAATTGATATGATGCAGGCTGATTCTGCTCTTACCATCGAAGATGCTGTTGAAGCTTTGGCACGAAATGAATTCTACGATTATATTAATTCTGATTTACCACTCCACACTCAAACCTTCTACCTTGCAGATACATATGTAAGATGCGTTAATAGGAAGAATCTTGTCTTAGCCTTAGATAAATGTCAGCATAAGCTTGATTTGTTTGGAGGATTATGGGAAGAGCTTGAATTAAAGCATGCAACCATTCACAGAGAAATCCCATTTAATCTCACATTTACTATATTTGCCAAGTCAAAAATATGCGTAAATATTCAACCAAACTTTAAAGCAGGCTGTCACGATAGAGTCTTTTCTGCACAATTAAATGGTGCGGTTTCTTTAACTGACCCTACCACACTTTTAAAAGAAGAATATTCTGATATGAGTAATATCCTTTTTTACGAACTTAAGGATATAGATTCTGTTAATTCAAAGATGGACTCTGTTCTTTCTGATGTTAAAACTCTCAAAAAAATAGCCCAAGCCGGCTTTGAAATTGCTTCAAAAAACCATACCTGGGCAAATATTGCTAATGTTATATTAAAATCGCTCTCTTGATTATTATTTAATCGAGGTTTAACATCTCCTGATAGAAGGCAAAATAATCCTTTCTGCCTTGTTTTGTAAACTCAATGGCAGTTCTTGGGTGCTGATTAAGCAGGCCTGTTGTTAGATACTGCATATCATAACCCCAAACAGTACCTTGTTCCTTAAGTGGCAACATATAATCTTCTACAAACTTAATTGCATATCTTTCCTTGTACTTTGGATTCTTTAAAAATCCAAGCAAAAGCTCCATAGCACAGTTGCCTGCCCCACGTCCCATACTGCAATATGTTGCATCCAAGTAATCTACATTATCACCAACTGCTTCAATGGTGTTAGCAAATGCAAGCTTTTGATTATCATGTGCATGCATTCCCACCCTCTTACCAAATTTATTGGCAATTTCATAATACATATCCGCAATACGCTCTGTCTGCTCTGGATAAAGAGAGCCATAGCTATCAACAATATAAATACATGAAATTGGAGTCTGACACACGATATTAAGTGCAGATTTAATATCTTCCATAGATGCTGTAGATATAGCCATTATGTTACAAGTAGTCTCATAGCCCTTCTTGTAAGCATCCTCAATCATCTGCACTGCCCCAGGAAGCTGATGTAAATATGTTGCAACTCTAATAAGGTCAACAGGACTTTCATTCTTAGGATGAATATCCTCCTTGTAATTACATCTTCCCACATCTGCCATAATAGCAAGCTTTAAATCAGTGTCGTTATCCCCAACTATTTTTCTAATATAATCATCTGATGAAAACTTCCATGGGCCAAACTTATCCTCATCAAACTGCTCCTTGTCAGCTCGATACCCCATTTCCATATAGTCTACCCCAGCCTTTACATTTGTAAGATAAAGTGCCTTAGCAAATTCATCTGTAAAATAAAAGTCGTTAACAAGGCCACCATCTCTAAGTGTGGCATCAACAACTCTGACACTTTCTCTAACTTCCAAAAGCTTGGATATTTCTTTTTTCATCTTTATGTCCTCCGATACTTTAGTGATTAAAAGTGATAAAGTAAGTATATATGTATATTACAAGAAAGTCAAACAAGTACACCAAATTATAACAAAAAACATGGCTCCCACCAATGTGAAAGCCATGTTTAGGTAAAAAAGTCAAATATATATTAACGATATAAATACACAAATGCAGCCTGGAACCAAAGGATTGCAAGTGTAATAACGCTAATAGCAATTGCAAAAATCGACTTAGCTAAAGCCTTTTTATCTGTAGAACCAGATAGGCTAGCTGCATAACGAATATGTGAAGCAATATAAAAAGCATAAAATAAAGTAACTAACGAAAATACAACAAGCATAATAATATTAAACATAATAAAAACCTTTCGAAACTGATTTCCAACAACAAAAGGTATATTACTATGTGAGCAATTTTGATTCAATTGTTATTTTTAACATATTTTAAACACTTTGTTCACGCTTTTATAACATTCTTGTACATTTTCAATCAAAGTCAATCACAAATAATCGTACTAAAAAATCAGGAACCCCAGTATAAATACTGGAGTCCCAACACTTAATTAAACAATTTCAAACTTCTGGGTGCTTGCATTCAACTGTTTAGTAACATCATTATTCTGGTCCATAGCGTCATTAATGCCCTGGATTTCACCCACTATCTCAGTTGTTGCTGTAGCAGACATGCTGATTGCATTAGAGCTTTCATTAACTGAGTTAGAAATGCTTTCAATTCTATCTGACATCTCAGCCATAACACCGTTAAGATTATTGGCCTTTTCTGTAAATGTAGCCAGCATTTCCTCTATCATAGTGGCTGTATTTTCGTACTTCGCTCCTGTATCTACAAACGCATCATAATCCGCAAGTACATTCTGATTAATAAAGTCAATAACCTGTACTGCGTTATCAGAAAGAGTCTTAACAGCAGTAGTAACCTTTGCAGATATTTCCTGAATATTGCCTGCTGTATCACGGGAATTAGCAGCCAGCGTGCTTATTTCATCCGCAACTACAGCAAAGCCTTTACCTGCTTCACCAGCACGAGCAGCTTCAATAGATGCATTTAAAGCAAGCAAATTGGTCTGGCTTGCAATATCCAAAATCTCATTTGTAAGATCACCGATTTGATTAACCTGCTCAGACTCCTTAACAGACTCCTCAAGAACCTTCGAAAGTTCTTCCATCTTAGCGCCAGTGTTTTCCTTCTTAGCATTTGCCTCACGTTTAATGCTGTCTGCCTCTGCCTTAATTTCATTAGCTTTTTCCGATCCTGCTCTCGCTTCTTCATCAATAGCATCGGTAGCCTCTTTTACTAATGACAGCCTATCATTTAAATCCCCTGTGGTTGTCGCTACATTTTCCATAGATGCTGCAAGCTCTTCCATGGCTGCAGATGTATTTGTTACATTATCACTAGCACTTTGAATCTTTACAATAACACTATCTGCAGATGATGTAAGAACTGTTGCACCATCCTTAACGTCTCTGATTACACCCTGCAATGTTCCTAAAAACTGATTGATACAATCAGATATAAGTGCAAGCTCTGTTTTTGTTTTTGTATTTATTCTAGCAGTTAAATCACCCTTGCCCTTATTGATATTATTAATGATAGCTTGTAATTCATATGAAATACCAAGTATAGTCTTATTAATTCTAACAAATGAAAGCACAAAGCTAAGTATAATCAAGGCAACAACCAACGCCATGCCTATATATCCCTTTAAAGAAACCTGGGCAATGTAACCATCCAAATAAGCGCCAAAGCCATCGCTTAGAGAATTAAGTCCCTCATCAATAGCATCTAAAGCATCATATGTTGCACCAAGGCTTGTTCCGTAATCACCAGATACACAGCCAATTGCTCCATTAAAATCACCTGATATGATAAAGTTTTCCATAGCACCAGCTGCAGCAACTAATGCCTCTGCGCTAGCTCTGAGATTATCAACTCTCTCCTGCCCATCTGGTAGGTATCCAACCAGCAGACTAGCATCCATATAATCAAGATGAGAGCCAATATCATTCATATAACCTTCCATATTCGCAAATTCTTCAGCAGGCATTTCCTTGCCTGCCTCAAATTGTCCTAATGTACGATTAATTTCATCTGAAATATGAATTACATCTTGACGTAATGCAGCCGATTCATATGCGCAAATAACCTCATTTTTACTTGCTTCTAAAGCCAGTGACTTTACGCTTTGCATAGCTGAATTGGAAATCACTACATATATTATAAATGCCGCAAGTATAACAACATTTACAATTATGTTCTGAAAAGTAATTGATTGGAAAAAGTTGCCTTTATTATTTTCAACAACCTTTCCAACAGCTTTAAGATTTTCCTTTTGCTCAGCTGTAAGATTTTCATCTAACCTCTCCATAATTTTGTTTCTCTCGCTCATGTAAAACCCCTCCAACAGCTAATCCTTACATTTCCCCTACTTTCATAATAAGACTAAATTTTGCTTTTGTATTTAAATACACAATTTATTCATTTTATTCACAGAAAAATCAATTACTAAATCTTTGTAAAAATAGCTGTTTCCTCTTCAAGCTCTCCAGCTATCTTCTGGTTCTCGTCCATACGTTTAGAAATATTATCCATATCATATACCAGATTCTGAGTGCTTTCGGCTGCAGAAGAAACGCCCTTAACACCATCTTCTATGGCCGAGGTAATACTACTAATGGATTCTGCTATCTCTGTAAATGTATCCTTAAAACCTTCTGTTTTATCAGTAAAATCAGCCATAACCGATTCAATATAATCAGCATTATCCTTATACTTTTCACCATCTTCTACAAAACGTTCAAATTCTGGAAGAATAGAATTCTGCATGTAATCTACTAACTCATTTGCATTATCTGCAAGGTTATGAACCGCATTAACTACTACAGAGTTAATCTCCTGAATATTGGCAGCAGTCTGACGGCTGTTTTCTGCAAGACCACCAATCTCATCTGCAACAACTGCAAAGCCCTTACCAGCTTCACCTGCACGGGCCGCTTCGATTGAAGCATTAAGTGAAAGAAGATTAGTCTGACTGGCAATGCTCATAATATCATCAGTAAGTGAGTTAACCTGATCTACGCTCTGGCTATCAGTGATTGCCTGATTTAAAGCTGCAAGAATATCATCAACTTTCTTATTAGTCTCATCCATATTCTCTCTTGCATTCTGCTCCATCACGTCAGCATGCTCCTTCATGGTCTTAGAATATTCATTGATTTCACGGCTCTTCTCAGCCATTTCATCAACTTCGATTCTTACCTGCTCTGTATTGTTATTTATCATGCCAGCACTATTTGCAACCTCCTGCATGGTGGCAGAAAGCTCTTCTGTTAAAGCTGACAAATCCGAAGCACTGTCATTTGATGTTTTAACACTTCCCATAACATCATTAACTACCTTGTCCATAGCTGTTGAGTTATTGGTAATCATGATAAAAATACCCTGAAGACGTTCTATAAACTCATTAATACCGCGACTAAGCATTCCTATTTCATCGTTGTACTCAATCGTTAATCTTCTTGTTAGATCACCTTCTCTATTATTTATTCCATCAATAATTTCATGAAGCTCTGATTCCGCCCTAGTAACTGGGCGCAAAATTTTTCTGGCAACAACTATAACCGCCGCAATTACTGAAATTATACTTATAATTACAATTACCAAACTTGCAAAACTAGCAACCATATTTGCAGTAGATAAAGCCTGTCTTTGAGCGTCAGAATCAGTATGAATTGCTGCAATGACATTATCTATATCCTGATTCAGCTTCTGTGCACTTTCGGCCACCTGACCGTTTGCAGTAGCGTAAGCATCCTTTGTTCTCTGATTAGCACTCTGTGCCAGAAGAATCATTATGGAATCCTTAAAGCTTTGGAAGTCAGCTTTCATTGTATCAAAATTTGCATCTTCAGCGGCAAACTGATTTCCATACTCATCCATAGTACTATCCAAAACAGCTTCCTCTTCTTCTATCTTTAATACCACTGAAGTCATTGTCTCAAAATCAGTAGCAACTATATGAGAAAGTGCAAGTGAATGAATATCCTTTGCTGTTTGACCAATTGTATCAAGTTCTGTAATAGCAACCATATATTCATCTGCAATTTTGGTAGCAGTATGATTAACCTTGCTCAGGTTAAAGAGTGCCATCACATTTGAAAAAATAGATAAGATTCCCAATAAAAGGACTGGGATTAAAATATATAATCTAATACTTGTTTTCTTACTCATCCTGACGCCCTCCTATTGCTTATTTTCCTCTGAATTTTCTGTTGTAGTTTCTTCTGTATTTTCCGCTGTTGTCTCTTCTGTTGTTTCCTCTGTTGTCTCTTCTGTTGTTTCCTCTGTCGTCTCTTCTGTAGCTTCTTCTACAGCGTCTTCAGTTGCTTCTTCTGTATTTTCTTCTGGAGCAGCTTCGCCTTCTTCTGTTACCAGGTCACCAGTAGATTCCTCTCCAGTTATTTCTGTTACCATTTCGTTTAAGAGTGTCTGAACATCTTTACCCGAAGGATTACCCTGACTCATAAGCGTTCCAAAGTTAGCTGCCGGATCCCAATAAGTTCCGCCAACTCTTTGCAAGCTTGAATATTCTGCCTGCTGTTGTAATGCCTGTATAGCCTTAGATTCTGCAACAGCACCTGAGCCTGACGCATTTGTATTAGATGGTCCCTGACCTCTCATTTCAAATCTTAAAGTTTGATTTTGCTCATTAGTCATCCAATCTGCAAATTTCGCTGCCCATGCCTGATTTTTAGAATAAGAATTTACTCCAACAAGCTTATATCCCGCATAGCTGGACATCTGAACCTGCTGTCCTGCTACTGTATATGTAGGAAGCTTACATGCTGCATAATTATCACCCCAAGCTTCCTTTATTCCATTTTCATCCCATATACCACTAACACCTGCAGCAAAGGTGCCATCAGCTGCCCCACCTACAAATCCATCATTACTTTCACATGTAAATGCAGGATTTCTACCAATTGCAGCCATTGCCTCTGCAACATCTCGGCCAGTTATATTTGTGTACTTAGCATTCCAATTACAATAGGTAGAGATTCCGTCATCATTAAGGCCAATCTCCATGTCTGTGTTTCCGAAAAACGCATACATGTACCAACCAGAATTCATCTCCATAAATACCTTTTGTCCTGCCGCACCTGCAGCTGCCAAAAGACTATCCATAGACTGAACTGCTTCATCACTTATAACAGCTTTATTATAAAAAAGGAAATATCCATTATCTGCAGTAAGAGGATAAGCATATAATGTTCCATTTACAGAAGCTGCTTCGCTTGCAGCTGCTAAATTTCGACCAGAAATCTCACTGTCATTTTCTACTTTTTTCAGGACACCAGAAGCAACTAAAGCCATGAGCTGATCATCGGCAAAAGTGAACACATCTGGAGCATTTAACACATCTCCAAGTATTTCATCCTTAGCACTGGATTCACTATGAGCTTCAAAGGTAATAGTGAAATTTGCCATACTACCATACTCTTTAATGAAGCCACTAATTATTTGATTAACCAGCTCTTCATCTTCATCGGCTCCCCAAACTCTTAGAGAAACATCACCCGATGGCAATCCAGTCTCTTCCTCAGGAGCTTCGGCTGTTGCTGCAGTCTCCTCCTTGGAACCACATCCTGCGAAAAGAGCTGTGATTAACAATAAAGAAACAAAAAAACTAAAAAAACTTTTGCTCATAGAAAAACCTCCTACATGCATAAATCAATTGATAACAGTATAATAGCATCCAAATGTTACAGAATTGTCAACGGGCATAAAAAAGAGCCCTAGGCAAAGCCTAGAGCTCTTGAATAATTACGGGAAAGCAGCACCCATCCAGGATTGCCTGCGGCAATGGGGCGCGCTGAATGTAACTTTTTATAGCTTGCTAGAAAAAGTTGCTTCCTTAATTAAAACTTACCAGCAGTAGCAGCTTCCTCAACTGATACGGCTACAGCAACTGTAGCACCTACCATTGGGTTGTTACCCATACCGATAAGACCCATCATCTCAACGTGTGCAGGAACTGAAGATGAACCAGCGAACTGAGCATCTGAGTGCATACGTCCAAGAGTATCTGTCATACCGTATGAAGCAGGACCTGCTGCCATGTTATCTGGGTGAAGTGTACGTCCTGTACCACCACCTGAAGCAACTGAGAAGTACTTCTTACCAAGTTCTACGCACTCCTTCTTGTATGTACCAGCTACTGGATGCTGGAAACGTGTAGGGTTTGTAGAGTTACCTGTGATAGATACGCCTACGTTCTCGTGGTGCATGATAGCAACACCTTCCTGAACATCATCAGCGCCGTAGCACTTAACTGTTGCACGAAGACCGTTTGAGTATGCCTTCTCAGAAACGATGTTAAGCTTAGCTGTCTTGTAATCGTACTTTGTCTCAACGTATGTGAAACCGTTGATACGTGAAATAATCTGTGCAGCATCCTTACCAAGACCGTTAAGGATTACACGAAGAGGCTTCTTACGAACCTTGTTAGCCTTTTCAGCAATACCGATAGCACCTTCAGCTGCAGCGAATGACTCGTGACCAGCTAAGAAACAGAAGCACTCTGTCTCCTCCTCAAGGAGCATCTTTCCAAGGTTACCATGTCCAAGACCTACCTTACGGTGATCAGCAACAGAACCTGGAATACAGAAAGACTGAAGTCCCTCTCCGATTGCTGCAGCTGCATCAGCAGCCTTGCGGCAATTCTTCTTAATAGCGATTGCAGCACCTACAGTGTAAGCCCAGCAAGCGTTCTCGAAGCAGATAGGCTGAATCTTCTTTACCTGCTCGTATACATCAAGACCTGCGTCCTTTGTAATCTTCTCAGCTTCTTCGATTGAGCTGATACCATACTTGTTAAGAACAGCATTGATCTGATCAATTCTTCTTTCATATGATTCAAATAAAGCCATTTTTGTTT
This sequence comes from Pseudobutyrivibrio sp., assembly GCA_017934625.1. Taxonomy (GTDB): domain Bacteria; phylum Bacillota; class Clostridia; order Lachnospirales; family Lachnospiraceae; genus Pseudobutyrivibrio. The sequence continues at coordinate 12,530 of JAGBJE010000078.1, forward strand.
CTCCTTTCCTATATTATTCCTGACGTGGATCGATAATCTTAGCAGCATCATCAACACGACCGTACTGGCCCTTTGCCTTTTCCCATGCTGTATTAGGATCATCACCCTTCTTAATGAAGTCTGTCATCTTTCCAAGAGAAACAAACTGATATCCGATAACTTCGTTATCATCATCAAGTGCGATACCTGTTACATAGCCTTCAGCCATCTCAAGGTAACGAACACCCTTTTCCTTTGTTGCGTACATTGTACCAACCTGTGAACGAAGACCCTTTCCAAGATCCTCAAGACCAGCACCGATTGCAAGTCCATCATCAGAGAATGCAGACTGTGTACGTCCGTATACGATCTGAAGGAAAAGCTCTCTCATAGCTGTGTTGATAGCGTCACAAACAAGGTCTGTATTAAGAGCCTCAAGGATTGTCTTTCCCTGAAGAATCTCTGCAGCCATAGCTGCTGAATGTGTCATACCTGAGCAACCAATTGTCTCAACAAGAGCTTCCTCAATAACACCATTCTTAACATTTAAAGATAATTTGCAGGCACCCTGCTGTGGAGCACACCAGCCAACACCGTGTGTGAAACCGCTAATGTCAGTAATCTGCTTAGCGTTTACCCATTTTCCCTCCTCAGGGATAGGAGCTGGTTCATGCTTTGCGCCCTTTGCTACAGGACACATGTTTTCTACTTCTTTTGTGTAAATCATTGTAGAACTCCTTTCTTCGTTCAATAACCATTAATATATTGCTACTACATTAATGACATGATAAATAAGCGCACTTGCGCGTTATTGATTACATTTTCTCACTTTCTGTGGATTTAGTAAAGTCTAAATTTAGGATTTTGTTAAAAAATTATCTAAATCTTTAAAAGCTGTGACCGCCGCTTGAATGTCCACCAGATGAATGACTACTGAAAGAACCGCTTGAATGGCTGCTTGAATGGCCGCCACTATAACCTCCGCTATAAGATGAGCCGCCTCCGAAAGATGAACCAGAAGATTCAACAGCCCTTACAATATGTCGTTTTGCAGTATCATAAACAGTAGCTGTAGCAATAACTCCCGCTCCTGTCATAATAATCTCACCTTCTTCTGTACCCAGGCTAAGCTTTGATCTCTTTCGCATTGCTATGAAAAATGGCGTCAAGAACCCAATAATTAGCGATATTAGTGCTGTAACAATGATTCGCATAGGTCGAAGTACAAAGCCATCATTCACGATAACATCAGCCTGTTCAAAGGCATTCAACATGCAGTCGTAATATTCTCCATTCATAGCATATCTGTATACATTATCTGTAACATCCTGCTCGTCGGATTTTTTTAATAAAAATCTGGTGTCACCATAGCCTGAAAGAATGATTTCTCTGTGATACATGTCTATGATGAAAGCAATTCCAGCCTGAGTATCATCATATTTATTATTATAATAAGACTCCAAGATTTCATCAGTGCTTCTGCCAAAATCATTTTCCTCTGTCGTTACAGCAACATAGTTTAAATTTCCATCTAGAGATTCTAAATACTTCTGCAAGTCATCACGTTCATCCTCTGTAAGAAGCTTTGCGTCATCAGCAATATAAACATTGGAAGCTGCAGCTTTGGCACTATAGGATATGGCAAAAAGCATAATGAAGCAAATCAAAAAATAATATATTTTACGCACGATCAAGCCCTCCTCCTGTCTTTAAAAATTGTGGAGATGGGTGTGTTGCATATCTGTTGTATTCATCAACAATTGCTTTGACAGAAATAACAATCACAACAAATACAACAATAAGTGCACCGTAATAAACAAAATCATTAGGTAAATTAATTAGACGTACAATCAAGGCCATTCCCCAGCTGATTATGCCAAGGCTCATAACCTTTTTATCCCCTTCCTTGACACTTATTAATGCCAAAACAACCAGCACCATACTTGCTAAATAGCAGGTGAGCTTAAAAAAGTGTAGCAAAACAATCAATGCCTCAAGCATAAAATAGAGTGCTGCAGGGGCAAATAGTAGTAAAGCTATTCCAAAGAAACCAAGCATGGCAAAGAAATCATATAATTTTTTCTTTAGACTTTTAGTCTTCTTTTGCTCATGATTTTGCTCCTTCATTGCTTTTGAAAGGTTTTCCCTAGATGCAAAATAGCCCTTATCATCTAAATGATTATCAAATCGATAAATCTTATAGGCTAAATTTGCACCTATATAGGCAATAATCGAAGAAACTAACGCCGCAAAGACGCAAAGATTCTTCACATCATAACTAAAGCTTACAATATAACTACTTAAATACAAAAAGATAAAAATAAATATCGAGGTTATAAAGCCAGCCCTAAAGAGTTTTCTTTTATCAATCGGCATATCCACATAGGTCTTACCAGTTTGTCCATTGATTACAGAATAGGCTACTCTATCTCCATAGCTTGTAGTCAAAAAATACATTGGTAAATAAACACCTTCAGTACCATTGCTTTTTATTTTGTTAATAAGCTCTTTATTTATTTTCTTTTCCTCCGCAGAATTCAGAGGATAACTACAAGTTTCTTTTTTTGTCTTTTGTTGAAGATAGTCAATTGCTTTTTCTGTTGATTCTCCCAAATATAAATCCATATCCACTGTAGAATTTTCAACATAAAAGCCAGCTAAGTAATTTGGATTAAATTCACGTAAGTCCTTCATTGAGAAGGGTTCCAATTGACCTGAAATAGTATCATCCAAAGATTGAGAAGCATCATAAGGAATTTGAATATGGTCTACATCATAGGACAAATTCACATTAGCCCTATCGGTATATTCATAATCCCCAAGGGCATAAATGTGCTCTCCCCTATATTCAAAGCTGTCATGTAACTCAAAATCATATAGATAATATGGCATATATAATCCAACCATCTTATTTATATTCTCATCTTTGTTTAGTCCATCAGGGGTGAATGGAATCCCCTTTGTCGCTTTCTCATACTTTTCCTTAGCAAGTTCTTTATGGATAGTAAAAGGAATAATGTATTTTGGAACACCTGTCTTAGAGAATTTTTCCTCCATAGTAGCCTGAGTTCCGCAATATGGACAAAACTCCATACCATCGTTATCAATAAGCTGTATTTCTCCAGCACAATTAGGACAGATATAGATTCTCGTATCCATACCTGCCTCATCAATCTTTACAGGACTTTTATAGTCTGCAGATTTGTAGTAATGACCACAGGAAGTACATTTTAATTTTCCTGACTTAGGAGAAAATATCAGTTGCCCATTACAATTAGGGCAAGGAAACATTGTTGCCATTTAAATCTCCTAACTATGGTCTTTTAGTACCACAATTTACACAAAAATTACCAAAGTTTTCATTTCCGCAATTTGGGCAGAACCATCTATTTCCTGCAGCTGCGCCTCCATTTGCTGCGCCTGCCATCTGATTAGCACCTGTTGTAGCTGCCCCAGCATTTAATAAATCCTGAGCGTTTGCTCCACCAGCCTGCATTGCCATATTCATTCCCATAAAGCCCATCATAGCTCCGTTAGGATTGCTTGCTGCATTTTTCATAGCCTCTGCCTGTGCACCGATTAATGCTGCACCTGCCATAGACTGATTTCTAAAGGCACCAGTCTTCTGAAGCTCTTTAAGAGTAGCCGCATCCTCATCAGGGATTACAGTTGTAAGAATCTGAACAGATGTGATTGCAAGACCGTACTTATTAGTCCAATCTGAATTAAGCTCTTCTCCCATTGCTTCAGACATTTCCTTAGTGTAGCTAGGAATTGCAGAAGGTCTAACACCTAAATTAGTAAGCTTTCCAAGAGCCGGCTGTAAAGCTGCAATAAATGTAGCTCTAAGCTGGTCCTGAATATCTTCTATTGTATATTCGTCTTTAACGTTGCCAGCCAAAGAAACATATAGCTGAGTAGGATCAGATACTCTCATGCTGTAGTTACCATTGCACTTAAGTGTAGTATCCATATCAAGTCCAATATTATTATCAAGAATTCTAAATGGAATTGGACTTGGAGTTCCAAACTTAAGTCCTACTATATCCTTAGTATTTACAAAATAAACTCTCTGCTGAACAGGCTTTTCTCCGCCAAATGTAAATCTACGTCCCAATTCCTTAAAAACATTAGCAAAATCACCTGCAAAGATTGATGCAGAACCACTTTCATCCCATTCATAAGCACCAGCCTCAGCTGCCACATCAATAATCTTGCCGCTATCTACCAATAAAGCGCACTGGCCTTCGTTTACGATAATAGCAGAGCCCTTCGTAATTACATCAGCGTCCCCCTTTTTGTTTGTACTTCTACCAGAAACCTTATGCTCAGCTCTTTTTACAAGAGTGTCACTTGACATAGAATCTGAAACAAAAAGCTCCTTCCATTGATTTGCAAGTTCGCCTGAAACAGAACCTTTAAATGCCTGAATTAATCCCATTTTTTCTCCTCCCATGAATAAAGAATCTTTTAATATTTTACCAAAAAGGACCCATTCAATAAAGAATGAGTCCTAAAAATGTTACCAATTTTTAATTTTTCTTTACGATATTATCCTGGCTCTTGAAAATGCTGTCTGCTTCAACAACTCCTCTTACTGGTGAAAGAGGATATACATTAGAACGAGGACAAACTACAGTACCAGGATTAAGTACTGAGTTACAACCCACCTCAACATTGTCGCCAAGCATAGCTCCAAATTTCTTTAATCCTGTTTCAATTTTCTCTCCATCGCGAGATTTTACAACAACAAGTGTCTTATCCTGCTTTACGTTAGATGTAATAGAACCAGCACCCATATGTGACTTATAGCCTAAAACAGAATCTCCAACATAATTGTAATGTGGAACCTGAACATTATTGAAAAGAACTACGTTTTTAAGCTCAGTAGAGTTACCAACTACACAGTTCTTACCAACAATTGCAGAGCCTCTAATGAATGCACACTGTCTAACCTCTGCATCCTCATCAATAATTAGTGGACCATGAAGATATGCTGAATCAAAAACTGTAGCAGACTTTGCTACCCAAATATCCTCGCCTCTCTTTTCATACTTTTCTGGATCAAGAGTAGGACCAAGCTTCTTAATGAAATCAGAAATCTCAGGAAGAACCTCCCAAGGATATTCCTTGCCCTCAAATAAGTCCTTTGCAATAGTTTCATTTAAATTATACATAGATTTAATTTTGCATTGTTCCATTGTTATACTCCTATCATGCATTATTGTTGACCATTATAATTTTCAAACTCAAACTCAGTTCTAAATTCATCATTGAGCTTAAGTCTCGCATCAAAGAATAAACCTTTTTTACTCAAAAATCCAGTAATAACATCTGTTTTCTTTTCAAGTATAAGTTTTCTAAATTGATCCTCCGGTATATCAACGCCTGCCACCTTGCCAACATAGAAGCTACAGCTATCAACGTTGTCCCTAATATTGTTCTTGCATCTGTAGCCAAAATGATTTTTTAGAATTGGCTCTCCACACTTTGGACATTTCAAATCAGGCATAACCTTCTCTTGGTCCTCAAACACAAACTTGATTCCAGAAACCTTACCATTCTCATCTTTATTAAGAGCTAGCTTCGCATCAAACTTAGTTCCTTTCCTTGATTTAAAGCCAGATATTGTAGATGTTATACCTTCTTTTAATAATTCCTTAACCTGTGATTCTTTAAGCTTAACCCCGGAAATCTGGCCAATGTTAAAACCGCAGGAATTGTCAGGATCATTTTTCTTGTAATTGCTACAGCCATAACCGAATGGAGTAACCACTATCTTTCCGCCACAGATAGGACATGCAACGTCCTTAATTTCCTTAGCCTCAACATTATCAAAATCAAAGCTTACTTCATTCTTTCCAGTTTCTTCATTCTTTTTAAGAATCAAACAAGCATCAAATTTCTTTCCAGATTTTCCTTTAAAGCCTCTGATAGTCTTAGTGTGTCCTTCTGTTAATAGCTCCTTAGCATCAGCATCTGTAAGCTTCTTAGAAGCTATCTCACCAAGAACAAAACCGCATTTGTTTTCACTATCAAAATACTTTTCACATGCAAAGCCAAAATTGGTCTTAATAATCCTGCTGCCACAATCCGGGCAAGTAACATCAGCTAAATAGTTTGGCTCAACATCATCAAAATCGAACTGAGCCTCTGTCCTACCTGTCTCTTCGTTTTTCTTAAGGACTAGTCTAGCATCAAATTTCTTTCCAGACTTTCCTTTGAATCCACGAATAGTTTCTGACTTGCCATTAAGAAGTAGCTCTGTAACAACTCCGCCTCCAATATTTTTACCAGCAATTGTCTTTCCTATATAGAATTTGCAGGAATTCTCATCTTTAGCATTAAAGTTAGCACAGCCATAACCGCTAGGACGAATCAAAATATCGCCGCCGCAATCAGGACACTTGCAGCCTTCAAGCTTTTCCGCTTCTATTCCGTCAAAGTTAAAGCTAAGTACCTTTTTTCCTTCCTCATTTTCCTTGAGCTGGATTCTAGCGCTGAATTTCTGATTTGTCTTAGATTTGAAGCCTGTTAACACATCAGTAATTCCATTTTCCAAAAGTGATTTTAGCTCATCCTCTGATAGTTTTCTTGAGGAAATCTCTCCAACAGAAAAATAACACTGATTCTCCTCCTGGAAACGATGCTCGCAAGCAAAGCCATAGCCTGTTCGCGCTATTCTTCCCCCACATACTGGACAGGTTAATCCTTCTATATATTCTGTAGGAGTCTCTGAGAAATCAAAGCTTACATTAAACTCGCCATCTTCATTCTTGCCAAGCTTCAACACTGACTTAAACGGCTTATTTGACCTACTCTTGAAGCCCTCTATTAAATCGGTCTTACCTTCCAAAATAAGCTTTTTAAATTGCTCTTCAGGAAGATCCACACCAGCTATAGTTCCAATGCTAAATCTACATTTAATTTCATCATTTGTGTAGTTACTGCAGCCATATCCAAAGGATGTTGTTGTAAGCTCACCGCCGCAGGCTGGACATTTTATGCCAAGCGGCTTTCTTGTAGCTAAGCCCTTAGAATCCTTACCTGTAAACTGATTAATATTAAGAGCAATGGTTTGAGTTAAATCCTGCTCTATCATATTTTTAGTTTCTTGGCGAATATAATTTTCCAGCTCGCTACGATAATCACTAAACTCTACTGTACCGTTAATGATTCCCTCAAGGCCTTTTTCCCAATTAGCAGTCTGCTCTGGCTTAAGGAGACTAGGTGTTGTAAGTAAAACCACCTCATAAATCATCTCTCCAAGCTTTTCAGGAGTAATTACCTGAGTTTTATTATTTTGATTAAGATATCCAATTCTAACAAGCTTTTCTAGGATTTCACCTCTAGTGGCAGATGTACCTATACCTGTGGTTTTAATCTGTTCTCTAAGCTCTTCATCTTCAATAAGCTTTCCTGCATTTTCCATGGCAAGAATCAGAGAACCTGAAGTATATCTCTTAGGTGGAGATGTCTTCCCCTCCTTTAATTCAAAGCCACAAACATCAATAGAATCGCCAATATTGCAGTTCTCAACAAATTCCACAAACTTCTCCTTTGAGAAGTCTTCCTCTTCATTATCAGAATCCTCATCTGAATCTGAGCTGTCACTATTTTTATTCTTTGGCAAGCCTGCTATTTCCAAATATCCTGGCTTAACTAACAATTTAGCTCCAGCAAAGAAACTTTCAGATTCTATCTTAACTTCTATCTTTACATTTTTATATTCTGCAGGTGGATAGAAAATAGACAGAAATCTGCGCACTATCAAATCATAAACTTTCTGGCTAAGACTGGAAAGATTCTCTATTCCATTACACTGGCCAGTAGGAATAATCGCATAGTGATCTGTGACCTTGCTATCATCTGTATAGCTAGTCTTCTCTATTCCAATGTATTTTCTATCAGCAAGTATATCGTGAACATATTTAGCTGTAGGCCCATAAGACTGCAGCTTGTTAAGATTCTTATTAATCTCCTTAGCAACTGCTGTAGTAAGTACTCTGGCATCAGTACGAGGATATGTAGTGTACTTTTTCTCGTATAGCTCCTGAATAATATCAAGTGTCTGAGCTGGAGAGATTTTAAATCTCTTCGAACATTCTGACTGTAGCTCAGCCAAGTTGAATAAAAGAGGAGCTCTTTTTTTAGATATGCCTGAATCCTTGTCAGTTATAGTAGCATTCTTATTTGTTAATTCATCAATTAATTTTTTGGCACTTGCTTTTTCTTTAAAGCCGTTTCCCTTATCTCCATATAATAGAGGTGATTCGAAATACTTAGATGACTCTACCGCCTTCCATTCTGCCGGAAAGCTTACATCCGAAAACTTTCCAAGCACTTTAAAAAATGGATCTTCGTTAAAGCCTCTAATTTCTCGCTCTCTTTCCACCACCATTCCAAGTACGCAGGTCATAACTCGGCCAATGGCAATAGCTGCATAGCTGGTAGTAGCGGCAGCATCATTAATAAGCCTTCCATATTTAACAGATAACGCTCTAGAGAAATTAATTCCTAAGCTGTAATCCTCTATGGTACGCATAATTCCAGATGCTCCAAGCTTAGCATATTCACTCATAGGCTTAGCTTCGCGAATGCCTCGCATTATCTCATCATCTGTCTGAGAATCTATCCATACACGAAGCTCGGTCATTCCCTCACGGACGCCACCGTAGTTTCTAATATTTTCCTCGATTGTCTGTCCTTCTTTTCCCGAGTCACCTGCCCAATAAACAGTATCTATATCTTCTCTATGAAGCAGCCCATTAACAACCTTATACTGGTCTTTTGCAGACTCTACAACTCCATACTTGTAATCCTTTGGTAAGAATGGCAAGTCCTCAAGGTTCCATGTTTTGTATTTAATATCATATTCCTCAGGATAAACCATCTGCACCAAATGGCCATAACACCAGCTGATGACATACTCATTATTTTCTATATAGCCATTCTGATTGCCAGAAACCTTAAGCACCCTGGCAAAATCTCTCGCAACAGATGGTTTCTCTGTGATAATTAAACTCTTTCCCAAATCACTAAACTCCCTAGAAATTAATTTAAATTAACAAAAGTCGAAGCCTTTGCATTACATTACAAAGGCTTCAAACATTATTAACTATTTAATTATATCAATTACAGCTCTGTCATGTCTACCAGAACAATAGATTTATTTTCCTTTGAAAGCTGTATAAGCTTACTGTCAAATCTAGTAGCAGAAAACAGGAAAATTGTATTAGCTGTTATTCTAGCCTGCTTCATAGACTCTAAAAGCTTTTCATAGGACTCATAGCTCATTAACTTTTCTGTCCAATTGCAAATACCCACAACATTTTCCCTGTTATCACTCTGTCCAATAACATCGATAGTGCCTTCCTTGCCAAGCCATGTACCTATTTTTGAAAGCTTAATAGGAAGCTGTCCGACCATATTAAGTAAGTGTAAGTATTCTCTACAAACATCTACAAAATAATTCTGTAAATATTCATCCAGCTTTGGCTCAATAAAAGTATCGTAAAATTTCTCAGGTGTAAATGAAATCAGTTCTGATAGATGTGGATATACAAATGTAAACCAGAAATTAACATATGGGTCTACAATTCTATATATTCCCTTCTTAGTGTTATCCCATCCTCCAGTTTCAAAGGATACCACCTTATCAACCACATCAAATGCAGCCAAATTCTTCATGTATACTGAAATCTTTGCCCTTGAGTATCCAGTATCCTCAAACAAATCATTAAGCTTTTCATTTCCAGCTGCTATCGAACCTAAGATTGTATCGTAGCATGACAACTCTCTAAGCTCAGAAGATATATATCCCTCTGCAGCTGAATATAAATATCCTGTAGGAGAAAGAATATTTTCACATACATTAGCCTTTATAGACTTTCTACCGTTCCATCTATCTAAATAATCAGATACGCCACCGATTATTCCGTAGGTGCTAACACACTGTGCTACGCTATAGCTAGGAAATGCCCTAACAACATCAAGGAAAGAATGATTTTCCATCTTTATAACGTCATCAACAACGGATTTAGCATCTGGAACTATTTCATTGAAAGCATTTTCAGTCCAAACCAGTGATGAGCTAACAACTATAATCATTACCTTGCCGGGATATAGCTTCTTATTCTTTAAAGCCACAAGGCTACTGAACAAATCGTTAGACTTTTTGATGGCGTACTGAGCTTCATCAATAATAACAATAAGCTTAGAACCATCCTTCGAAGAAAACTTTTTAAAGGCCTCCTCGTAATTAGCACTACCATTAGCCTTGCCGTAGGTTGATGAAATCTGGTCATCTAAGTACATTAACTGCTTAGCATCTGAACACTGACGGCTTCTGTAATAAAAGTAAGACTTACCAGTGGTAAACTCGTCCAACAATGCTTCCTTGCCACAACCAAGTCTGCCATAAAGCATTACAAAATTGTTTCCTGCAGATTGGTAAATAGCGTCCAACTTCTTCACTTCATTTGTGTGTGTCATAATCCTATCTCCCTAGTATATGCATAACCAAACTAATTCGTGTATTATAATAACATATTTCACTTTAGCAGACTACACTAAAAAAGAATTTTATTTGAATTTAATTTATCGTTTTCGTAAATTGTCAAAAAAAATCCCGCATCATATGATGCGGGAGTGAAAATTCTAAAATTATTTTGCTGTGATATAGCCTTGTGCCTTAAGAAGCTCAGCGCAAAGAACTGCACCACCTGCAGCACCACGAACAGTGTTGTGTGATAATCCAACAAACTTCCAATCGTAGATGCTATCCTCTCTGAGACGACCTACAGAAACCCCCATTCCATTCTCATAATCAACATCAAGAGAAACCTGAGGTCTGTTATCCTCTTCCATGTAACGAATAAACTGCTTTGGAGCACTAGGAAGCTGAAGCTCCTGTGGCTTTCCAGAGAAATTGTTAATTGCATCAATAAGCTGCTGCTTTGTAGGTGACTTTTTAAACTTAACAAATACAGCTGCTGTATGTCCATTAAGAACAGGAACACGGATACACTGGCTGGTAATCTTAACATCATCTGCTGGAACGATTACGCCATTTTCAATCTTACCCCAAATTCTAAGTGGCTCTTTCTCAGACTTTTCTTCCTCACCTGAGATAAATGGGATAATATTGTGTTCCATCTCTGGCCAATCCTTAAATGTCTTACCTGCACCTGAGATAGCCTGATATGTTGTAACAACAACCTCGTATGGCTCAAACTCCTTCCAGGCTGTAAGAACTGGTGCATATGACTGGATTGAACAGTTTGGCTTAACAGCTACGAAACCTCTAGTTGTTCCAAGTCTCTTTTTCTGGAAATCAATAACCTGCATATGCTCTGGATTGATTTCAGGAACTACCATAGGAACATCAGGAGTCCATCTATGAGCAGAGTTGTTTGAAACTACAGGAGTCTCTGTCTTAGCGTATGCTTCTTCAATTGCCTTGATCTCGTCCTTTGACATGTCAACTGCAGAGAAAACAAAGTCAACTTCCTTTGCAACTTCCTCAACCTCGTTAACATTCTTTACAATGATGTCCTTAACTGCAGAAGGCATTGGAGTATCCATCTTCCAACGACCACCAACTGCATCCTCATAACGCTGTCCTGCTGAACGTGGGCTGGCTGCAATAGTTGTAACCTCAAACCAAGGATGGTTCTCAAGGAGAGAAATAAATCTCTGTCCAACCATACCAGTTCCACCAAGAATACCGACTCTTAACTTCTCGCTCATTTCAAACATCTCCTCACTATTGTTTTTGTCACACGGACATTTGTCCGTCATTTGAAACGATTATAAACAAATCGCATAAATAATGCAAGCACAAATTAAACAAATTTACCAACTTAGTTTTCAAACAGCTCTGGAATGCTATCTAAAAACTCTTTACATGCGCTTATCTCCTCTAACATTGCATCACGGCCTGGGGCACCTACAGTAAGTCTTGTGTTTACGCAAGTCTCCATAGAAATAGCATTATAGATGTCCTCCTCGAAAACTGGAGATATAGCCTTAAGCTCTGAAAGGGACATATCATCAATAGCAATTCCCTTATCAATACAATAAAGAACTACCTGACCAATAATTCCATGGGCATCTCTAAATGGAACCCCATGATTAACTAAATAGTCAGCTGCATCTGTAGCATTTGTAAAGCCATTTCTTGCAGATTTAGCCATATTTTCTTTATTGAATTTAATTGTAGAAAGCATTCCATCAAAAAGAATAATGCAGTCCTGAACAGTCTTCATAGCATCAAACGCAAGCTCCTTATCCTCTTGCATGTCCTTATTATATGCAAGTGGAATGCCCTTCATCGTAGTAAGAAGTGACATAAGCGAACCATATACTCTACCTGTTTTGCCACGTACTAATTCTGCTATATCTGGATTCTTCTTCTGAGGCATAATAGATGAGCCTGTAGAATATGCATCATCAATCTCCACATATCTGTATTCATTGCTATTCCAGATAATAATCTCCTCAGAAAAACGTGAAAGATGCATCTGGATAATGGAAAGGGCTGATAAAAATTCGATGAGGTAATCCCTATCTGAAACTCCATCCATAGAATTAGCTGTAGGACCTGCAAAATCCAATAAATCAGCTGTCATATATCTATCCAAAGGATATGTGGTGCCGGCAAGTGCTCCCGAACCAAGTGGACATGACCACATAGAAGCCTTGATATTTGAAAGTCTAACAATATCTCTTTTAAACATTTCAAAATAAGCGCCCATGTGATGAGCCACAGTAATAGGCTGTGCCTTCTGTAAATGTGTAAAACCTGGCATAATAGTGCTTGTATTTTCCTCCATTATGCCAACAATTGTGGTAAGTAAATGCTTTAGAGCATCAGCAGTAGCTACAACCTGTTCTCTAGTGTAAAGCTTCATATCTAAAGCAACCTGATCATTTCTAGAACGGCCTGTGTGAAGCTTTTTACCTGCATCACCGATTCTATCAATAAGATTTGCCTCTACAAAGCTGTGAATATCCTCGTACTCAGAGGTAATTTCAAGTGTGCCCGCATTAACATCTGTCTCAATACTATCAAGGCCTTTTAGGATTTCATCCCTTTCACCTTCTGTGATAACACCAACAGCTGCAAGCATCTTTACATGAGCTCTACTACCTCTAACATCCTGCTCAAACAGCTTCTTGTCAAAACTAATAGAAGCGTTAAAATCATAAACCATCTGGTCTGTAGATTTGGTAAATCTACCGCCCCACAATTGTGCCATAACTAATCCTCCATCTGTGTTGCCTGTTTTTGTAGTTGCCTTTCATTATATGAATACACGCAGCCGCAATAGTCCTGCCTGTACATATCATATTCCTTAGAAATCTCAGTGCTTCTCTTGTAGCCTTCCTTCTTTTTGAAATCGCTATAAAGCCAATTAACACCCAGCTCTTTACCAATAGCTTCACCTATTTCATTAAGCACTTGAGAATCTTTCATTGGTGATATTGTAAGTGTTGTGGAAAAAAAGTCAAACATTTTTTCTTTAGCGACCGTAGCAGTGCGTCTCAATCTAAGGTCATAGCACTTATGACAGCGCTTTCCTTTTTCAGGTTCCTTTTCAAGTCCCTTTGCTATGTCATAGAAGCTGCTTTTATCATAATCCCCCTCAATAAAATCAACTGGATATTTAGTAGGAAATTCATTGATAAAGCGCTGTTGTTCCTTCACTCTGTGGTAATATTCATCATCAGGATAGATGTTTGGATTGTAATAAAACACCGTCACATGAAAGTACTGACTAAGATATTCAATACAATAGCTAGAGCAAGGCGCACAACAGCTATGTAATAATAAAGAAGGCATACGGCCTTCTTCGGTAAACTTTGCTATTAATTTATCTAATTCTTTTTGATAGTTAATCTTATTCATTATCTATTAGCCCAAATATACAAAAATGCT
>JAGBJE010000079.1 GCA_017934625.1 Pseudobutyrivibrio sp.
CCTAAGTTAGTAAAACCATGTATATTAACTATTGAGATATCGTTTTTAAATGCTTCCTTAGCAAATTCTAACAATTGTATTTCCTCTGCCTTTGACACCTTAAGCAAATCCACAATTATTATTCCGGATATTGAACGAAGCCTAAGCTGACGTGCTAACTCTTCTAAAGCCTCCCGGTTTGTTTCCATAGCTGTTAATTTGCCATAATTCTTTGATGAATTAACATCGATAATAGTCATGGCTTCTGTAGGTTCAATTAGAATATTGGATCCGGATTTTAGATGAACTATTTTTGAGGTAATTTTATCTAATAAAGCAGTTAAGCCGTATAGATTCCACAATGTGACATCAACATCTGAATAGAACCTTGCATTTGGTAATTGTTTCAAAACGTAATCTAAATCAGTAATTATTTCAATGGAATCATCGCAATAATTATCTAAATAATAGTTTAAGAAATTGTATACACCTGAGTCATCTGGAATGCATTCGACAAAATTACAAGAATATGGCTTTACGCCCTTTCTATCCTGAGATATCTGCACATAAAACTGATCAGCCTGGCAAACCAATTTCTTCTCAGAATGTCTAATCACAAATCTCTCAGGCTTTAACTTTCTATTTTCGATAAAACCCTTGTCACCTGAGTCAAGCTTTACAATACAAGCATCTATATCTGAAAGCACTTTCTCAACTGTTGCAAGATGAACTTCCCCAACTTTTGTAACATCCAGATTAATTAAATCCAATGGCTTATCATTTTCATCAAAAGAAACAAGGAGCCTAAGCTCCTTGTCCTGATATATTCCCGATGTGATAATTAATTTTTTAACGCTCATCCCCTATGTCTCCCAAAGAAACAAAGCTATCAGGCTCACCTGTGTACATATCTACTCTATGAATATCAAGTGACAATTCGTCAAACTCTGGTAATCCAAGATATTCGTGAAAAGCCTTTATAACAAGCTCAGGTTTTATATTATCAGTACTGCCTGATGATAAAAGTAAATCATATACAGGCACACCTTCTTTTACTTCAACATTGAATCTATAAATGAGTGGCTTCAAATCAAGCTCTCGCTCACCTTTTTTTGTCTTTTTGACGATGTTGATACAAGCAGCCTCGTCGAAGAACTTTTCCTTAAGATCACAGATATTTTCGATGTAGCAGGCATCATCCTTGCAATCCTTATAGGTAACAATGTAGCTTGCCG
The DNA here is from genome assembly GCA_017934625.1 of Pseudobutyrivibrio sp. Classification (GTDB taxonomy): domain Bacteria; phylum Bacillota; class Clostridia; order Lachnospirales; family Lachnospiraceae; genus Pseudobutyrivibrio. The sequence goes on from JAGBJE010000079.1 coordinate 1,215, forward strand.
CTGTAACAGCGCTCATACATTTTTCAGCATCATCAGGCAGATATTTAAAGCTTGTGATAGCAAGACCTTCTACCATATTCTCATTCAATGAAGCAATACCTTTAGCAGATGAAACCTCTCTCTTAATATCGATATCCATGTACTCTCCTTCAGATGTAAGACCTACACCAAGAGGAGATGCGAATGACATGATTTGATGAGGATTAAAGCCTTCTGAATATCTAATTGGAAGCCCAGACCTTTTCACAGCCTTTTGGAAGAAGCGCATCAAATCCAAATGTCCAACATATCTCATTATTCCAGTTTTTTCAAATCTAATTCTAACGCGCATTTTGACATACCCCCGATCCGATTTTTGCAGAGCCACATCCGCTGCAGCCCATCTTACAATTAGGAGTAACATTACCAGCCATGGCGTTATTCCATTCTTTCTTAAGGAAATTCTTAGACACATGACAATCAATGAAATCCCATGGAAGAATTTCGTCTAATTCACGCTGCCTATATGCATAATAATCAATTGAAATATTATTCTTTTCAAATGCTGCAAGCCATTTGTCAAAATCAAAGTATTCACCCCATGCATCAAAGAAGCATCCACTATTATATGCATCTAGGATTGCAGGGCAAAGTCGTCTATCGCCTCTTGCAAAAACGCCCTCTAATACTGTTACATCTGAATGATGCCAGTTGTACTTCAGTGACTTTTGATTAAGCTGTGCCTTCATTTCATCGTTAACCACCTTGGCACGACGCAAATATTCCCCTGCTTCATACATAGGTGCCCACTGGAAAGGTGTAAATGGCTTTGGCACAAAGAATGATGTAGATATTGTAATCTGGCATCTTCCCTGACGCTGCTCCTTTGGAACAGTTTCGTAATAAGCAGCTGCAATATCATTAGCAAGCTGAGGGATGGCCTTCATATCCTCATCTGTCTCTGATGGAAGACCAAGCATGAAATAAAGCTTAACCTTGTTCCAGCCGCCCTTAAATGCAAGAGTTGCACCACCTATAATATCATCTACAGTAAGACCCTTATTGATAACATTACGCATTCTCTGGCTACCAGCCTCTGGCGCAAAGGTGATGCTGGATTTTCTAACATCCTGCACCTTAGACATTACATCAAGCGAAAATGCATCAATACGTAAAGAAGGTAACGAAACATTAACACCTTCGGATAAACAATCGTTAATAAGGAAATCCATAAGCTCTCCAAGTGCATGATAATCACTTGATGAAAGTGAACTAAGTGAAATCTCCTCGTGGCCAGTTGCTGCAAGAAGCTCTTTAGCCTGGGCCTTAAGAACCTCAACAGATTTCTCACGATTTGGTCTATAAATCATTCCGGCCTGACAGAAACGGCAGCCTCTAATACAGCCTCGCTGAATTTCAAGAACAACTCTATCCTGTATTGCGCGAACAAACGGAATAAGCATCTTTGTAGGATAGCTGGATGAATCCATATCCTTAACAACCTGTCTCTCTATCACTGCAGGTACATCATCATAAATAGGCTTAAAGCTTTCGATAGTACCGTCTGATTCTTTATATGTAACCTCATATAAAGCTGGTACATAGATTCCAGGAATCTTAGAAGCCTCACGTAAAAATGACGCTCTATCAAAACCATCAGCCTTATGCATCTTATAAAGCTCTAAAAGAGCTGGATAGCTGGTCTCGCCTTCGCCTACGTATACTAAATCCACAAAATCTGCAATAGGCTCTGGGTTTGTAGCGCAAGGACCTCCAACTACTACGATTGGATCATCATTTTCTCTATCCTTAGATAGAAGTGCTACCCCTGCCAAATCAAGAATCTGCAGGATGTTTGTGTAGCACATCTCGTACTGAAGTGTCATTCCAATGAAATCAAAATCCTTAATTGGATCCTGGGATTCCAACGCAAAAAGAGGTATATTCCTTTCCTTCATCAGATTATGTAAATCTGGCCAAGGCGAATATACCCTTTCACAATATGTATCCTCACGCTTGTTAAGCATATCGTAAAGTATAGCTATTCCAAGATGAGACATACCAACCTCATAGACATCAGGAAAACACATAGCAAACCTAATGTCCACGTCAGCTGGATTTTTAATTACACTATTAAATTCGTTGCCGATATAACGTGCAGGCTTATCAATCTGCATCAAAATATCGTCAGGTAAAGCAAGTTTTTTCATATAATCCTATCTTTGAGCAAGCTCCGAAGTGATATCGTCCCATGTGACACCCTTTTCAGCCATAAGCACCATCAGGTGATATAGAAAATCTGATATCTCGTATTTAGTCTCCTCAGAATCTGGATTCTTGGCTGCAATAACAATCTCTGTAGCCTCTTCTCCAACCTTCTTAAGAATCTTATCAAGACCCTTATCAAACAGATAATTAGTATAAGAACCTTCCTTTGGATGTTCCTTTCTATCCATGATGATAGCGTAAACATCCTCAAATACCTTCAATGGATTTCGCTCAACATACTCCTTTTTAACTATCTCGTTGAAGAAGCAGCTAGGTGCGCCAGTGTGACATGCAACTCCAACTTGAGAAACTTTCGCCAAAATAGTATCAAAATCACAGTCAGCAGTCAATGACTTGACATACTGAAAATGACCACTGGTCTCTCCCTTAACCCAAAGAGACTGTCTTGAACGAGAAAAATAAGTCATCTTTCCAGTGCGAATTGTAGCATTAAGCGACTCCTCGTTCATGTAAGCAACCATAAGAACTTCGCCAGTCTGGAAATCCTGAACAACAGTAGGAACCAGGCCATCTGAGTTAGGCTTTAAATCGCTCCATGAAAGCTTTGGCTCAAAGTTATCCATCTTGATTCCAGCATCTGATAAATCACTCTTAATCTGCATGATATCTGTTTTGGTATCATTGATACACGCTCCAGATATACCTCTGATTTGATCAGATTTAAGAAGCTTAAGAACATAATTGAAATCATACTCATCCACCTGCACAATATAAGGGATAGATGTGATATTCTCCAAGCCTTCTAAAAGAGTGGTATTCATGATTAAAAGCTCATGCACATTATCCTGTAAGAAATCCTTTGTCTTAAAGAGAAAATCTACAGTTGAAAGGCTAACAAGCATTTTCTTGGCCCCAAAGCGAGCTGATGCTTCCTTTAACAAATCAATTGTCTCAGGCTTAGAGCCATTAAGAATAACCTCTATACAACCAGCATAAAGAAGCTTTTTAACATCCTCTAAACGCTTGATATTTCCACCGCCTGCTGTCTTAACCTGAATATTTCTGTTAATCTCTCTAATAGCAAGAATATTTTTCTCATGCTCCTCATCTGTAGAAGAAAGGTCATAGCAGATAATTTTATCAATACCACTATCATCATACACAGATGCAAGCTCTAGTACATCCTTCTTCTCCTCTAATTCAGTAGGACTCTTAACAGCCATTCCATCTTTGATATAGATGGTGGCTACTATATTTTTGTGCTCCATAGTTATGCTCCTTAAATCTAGATAGTACCCTTTGTTGTCATGGCATCTTTGATGCGAGTATCCTTAATTGTCGCCTCGTCAAGTGCCTTTGCAAAAGCCTTAAAAATAGCCTCTGCCATATGGTGAGAATTTCCTGGTGTGATTACCTTAATATGCAAATTCATAGCTGCTGAATAAGAAATCGCATAGAAAAATTCTTTCACCATTTCTGTATCCATGTAACCAATCTTTTCTGTGGGAAAATCTGCTTCAAAAGAAAGATATGGTCTGCCAGATAAATCTACAGCCACAAGAACCAATGTCTCATCCATTGGAAGAATGCAGCTGCCATATCGCTTAATACCCTTTTTATCAAGGCAAGCTTTTTTAATAGCATTACCAAGAACGATTCCAGTGTCCTCAATAGTATGATGACAATCTACCTGCAAGTCGCCTTTGATGCTTGCTTCCATGTCAAACAAACCGTGCCTTGTAAACGCATCAAGCATGTGGTCAAAAAAACCTATGCCCGAATTGACCTGACACTGACCTGTTCCATCAAGGGAAAAATCTATTGTTATATCTGTTTCTTTAGTTTTTCTAGCTACTCTAGCTCTTCTTTCATCAGACATATTCCACCCCAAATAATAATTTACAACCAAATTTATTATACAAAACTATCAATAATATTTAAAGTAAATTAAATATCTTCAAACCTTACTTTGATAGAATTTGCATGAGCTGTTAATTGTTCATTATTTGCAAACTTTACAATATCCGGATATACTGCCTCAAGAGCTTCTCTTGAATAAGAAATAATGCTTGATTTCTTAATAAAATCATCTACTGAAAGAGCTGAGAAAAATCTTGCTGTTCCATTTGTTGGAAGAACGTGATTTGGTCCTGCAAAATAATCTCCCAAAGGTTCTGATGAATATTGTCCAAGGAATATTGCTCCTGCATTTTTAATATAGGTCATATCTTCAAATGGATTTGCTGTGACAATCTCCAAATGTTCAGATGCAATAGCATTAACACAATCTATAGCATCCTTTTTATCATCAGCAATCAAAAGATATCCGAAGTTATCAAGTGACTTGTTAATTATATCTTTTCTAGAAAGAATCTTTACAAAACGCTCTATCTCGCTCTCCACTTTATCTGCAAGTTCAGCTGATGTAGTAACAAGAATGGCAGATGCAAGCTCATCATGCTCGGCCTGTGATAGTAAATCCGCAGCCACATATGTAGGATTTGCGGTTTCATCCGCGAGAACAAGTATCTCTGATGGTCCTGCTATGGAATCAATTGATACATATCCAAAAACAGCCTTTTTTGCTAGTGCTACAAATATATTTCCAGGGCCAACAATCTTATCAACCTTTGCAATAGACTCTGTTCCAAAAGCAAGTGCTGCAATTGCCTGGGCACCGCCACATTTATAGATAACATCTACCCCGGCTTCATTTGCTGCTACAAGCGTACTAGGATTAACCTTACCGTCTTTGTTGCAAGGTGTTGTCATGTAGATGTTTGGTACACCAGCAACTTTTGCAGGCATTACATTCATAAGCACTGATGAAGGATAAACAGCCTTGCCTCCCGGCACATACACTCCAACCTTTGCAAGTGGTGTAACCTTTTGCCCAAGGATGATTCCCTCCTCTGATGTAAACCAGCTATTTTGCTTTTGTTTAGCGTGATAACTTTCAATATTTACAAGAGCTTTTCTGATTACCTCAACAAGCTCTGCCGGCACTAATTTGTAAGCTTCTTCGATTTCTTCTTTTGTAACAACGATATTATCGGCATTTATATCTGCCCCATCAAATTTCTTCGTATATGCGAATACTGCAGAATCACCTTCAGTTCGTACCGTATTAACGATATCATTTACAGTACCCTCATATTCTGTGTACTGACTTGGACTTCTCTTTAAAAGTGATTCCAAAATATTATCAATTGTGTCTTTAGTAAGCTTAAGCTTTTTCATTTTCTAATGCTCCCTTTAACTTCTCAATTAGCTCTGTAATTCGTTCATTTTCCATTTTCATAGAGACCTGATTGACAACCATTCTGGCTGAAAGCGGGCAAACCTCTTCAAGTACAACAAGGCCATTTTCTCTAAGTGTAGAACCAGTCTCTACTATATCTACAATCACCTCAGACAATCCAACAATTGGTGCAAGCTCTATCGAACCGTTAAGCTTAATAATCTCCACCGTTTGATTTTTTGTATTATAGAAATAATTCTTGGCAATACGAGGATATTTGCTGGCCACCCTAATAAGCTCGTGATGCTTAAGAAGCTCAGCAGCCTCAGCAGGACCACATACACACATACGACATTTGCCAAAGCCAAGATCTAGCACCTCATAGATGTTTCTGTTTTCCTCAAGAATAGTATCCTCTCCAACAACACCTATATCAGCCGCCCCATATTCCACGTAAGTAGGAACATCCGGCCCCTTTGCAAGGAAAAATCTAAGCTTAAGCTCTTCGTTTGTAAATATAAGCTTTCTGGTATCAGGATCCTTCATTTCCTCACAGGTGATACCAATGCTTTCAAATAATTCTAAGGTCTTTTTTGCTAAGCGCCCCTTTCCAAGGGCAAAGGTTAAATATCTATCATTCATAATTACACCTCATCAAAGCGAAGTCTTTTAAGTGCTAACATTAATTGGTCAACGGTAATTGCAAATCCAATAGCAGGGGCTTCCTTTCCAAAATGACTGAGAAGTGTATCATATCTTCCACCCTTAACAAGAGGCTCGCCCACGCCGTAGGAATATCCTGTAAATATGATTCCTGTATAATATTTGTATTCAGAAATCATTCCAAGCTCAAATGAAATGTAATCCATCACACCATTTTTATTTAAAAGCTCATAAAGCTTTGTAAGATATTCTAGAGCATCATACACCTTTTTGTATTTCTTAGCCTTATCCAAGTATGAAGCCCACTCCTTTGGAGAGTTCATTATTTTGCCTGTAATATCAAATAGCTCTATTAAGCCCTTGCTAACATCAGCCTGCTCTAAGAGCTCCTTTGCCCCAAAGAAATTTTTGTTTGAAATAAGATCGATTAGCTTTTCTTCCTGTGCTTCGTTTAAATTAGCAGCCTCTATAAGACCTCTTACCACATCAAAATGGCCAACTCCAATTTCAAATTCCTTTAGTCCAAGCTTTTTCAAGGCATTCACAACAATAGTAAGCACCTCTGCATCTGCATCTACGGAACTGTCACCTATAAATTCACAGCCTGCCTGAGTGCTTTCCTTTAAACGGCCTTGCAAGCTATGATAATTGATGAATACATTTCCTTCATAAGAAAGCTTTACAGCTTCATCTATATCAGAAAAATACATGGCTGCAGCTCTTGCCACAGATGGTGTAATATCAGGACGAAGAACTAAGGTGTTTCCATCTCTGTCAAAAAATTTGAACATCTCGTTTGATTTACAAGAACCAACCTCTTTTGAAAATGTATCAAAATATTCAAAGGTTGGCGTTGAAATAGGCATATATCCTGCATCCTTAAAGCACTTTCTAAGATTATATAGTGCGTCCAAACGCTGTTCATATTCACTGTTATAAATGTCTCTTACTCCCTCTGGAGTGTGTAATGTTAAGTTTTTCATTTTCCTACCTCGCACTTTAGTGTGATAAAGAACTAAAGTTATTATACTTAAAAAAAGCTCCAAAGTCAACACAAGGCTTTGGAGCGTAGATTTTATATCCCTATTTATTTGTAATATCGCTACAAACTTTATCCTTACCCTTATTTTTAGCAAGATACAATAGTTCGTCGACTCTATCAATAGTTACAAGAGCTTCTTCTTTAGATTTATGCTTTGTAACGCCCAAGCTAACAGAAATCTTTTTACTATCAACGGTTATTTGTTTTATTTCATTTCTCATTTTCTCAACAATATCTAAGACTTCATCATCTGTATAATCGCTTAGGAATAGCATAAATTCTTCGCCACCCCAACGGCCCACTTCTACATTAGGTAAAGCATCAATATCTTTAATAAGATACTCTGACAATGCCTTCAGAGTGTTGTCTCCTTCGCTATGTCCGAAATTATCATTAACCTGTTTAAAATCATCAATATCAAACATTATTAGATGCCAATTTTCTTCGTTCTTAACCGCATCAAAGATAACCTGCTCTATGGCACCACGATTAAGTAACCCTGTAAGTGCATCATGGGAAGATTTATAAAGCATCTTAGTTAGCTGCTCGTTTTTTTCCATCAATTCTTCTGTAATAGTATTGATAAATATAGCAAGTCTATGAGTTAATGACATATTGTAGCCATACTCTTTAATATCTACATCAGGCTTACTTATAACAGGCCCCTCTCTCATAGCTATAAGCACTATAGATAGATTGTTAAGAACAGTTTTACCTTTATACCTTAATATCTCTCCTAATGCACTAAAGCCTGTAGTCTCCACATATTTTGAAATCTCAGATATTTCAATATCATAATTGTCATTCCAAAAAAGTTTTCGCCCCATACAATTAACCATATATATGGCCTGTGGAGCAAATTCCAAAGCTTTAATCTCGGTTTCTCTTGTGTGATTCATTATTCTTCTAGGCTCACCGTAGCTAATACGAATCTTTGCCCCTTGTGGGATGTTTGTAGACATACGAATAGAGCCATCAGCATTAACAGATTTCGCGTGACGAATATATGTAGTAGATTCATCAACCTGTACTTCCCAAGGAAATTGTAAAGCATCATAAAAGAAATTTCTGTCCTTGTGAATGTGAAGATAATGATTGTATACATCATAAGCAGGCTTACCATCAAGCTCATAGACAACATCACCTTCAGAACGGGTTACAGTAAGTGGATAACCAATAGCCTTCCAACCAAACATTCTGTCAGAATACATGTGGAGCTCTTTTCCAATGTACAATACACAAGCAGAGCTATCTCTACTATAACCATAATCGTCAGCAAAAATAAATGCTTTTTGGAAATCATCACCAACTGCAACACTACCGAACACCTCTATATTCTCAGGAAGCTGATCTATATATTCTCTTGCAGCTTCTAGAGGTTGATATGGTGCCGCAGTAACAATCTCAACTCCCTTTAAATCAGGAGTATCTTTAGCCATATTAAGAAGATCATCCATTTCCACCTGATCCTTGATAGCATAATATGGACAAATCTCCACTCTGGTGTCAGGATCCTCAAAAATCATTGCAGAAACTACAATTTCATGGTCGCACATGGTTCCATTAAAAATTTCTCCTGTTGCACTGCAACCAATTACAGGAATATCAGGATAGAAAAAAGCTAAAACCTTTCTCACTTCATTAGTCTTATTAATATTGTCCTGCATATTAAATGGAACAAATACATGGAATATTGCAGCACAATCTTTGATATTCCA
>JAGBJE010000080.1 GCA_017934625.1 Pseudobutyrivibrio sp.
TGTAAGTGAAAATCTAAGCAATCTGTCATTAGGCTTTATGAAATACGCAAGTGGTATAAGACCTCCAATTGATGCACTCAAACCAGTAGCAATTGCAGCGCCAGCTTTCTATTTGCTAATTACAATATTATGAATAAAATCACCTGAGATATTTACTGCCTTTTGCGATAATAATCCTGTGACAAATGCTTTGAGTAAAAGGTAATACAACTCCCCATCGAGACCGACTTCCTCAAAATAACTTGAATGAAGATCCATAGTTCTAAGAATTTCGATACTTCCATCTGAATTATAATTTACCATAGTTGCTCTGTCACAAGGCATTCCATCTAATAAAATCTCCTGCAATTGGCTACAAACTTCTTCTGGGCTGTTAACACCCTCAATTATCATTGACTCTCCAGTTGATCTAACAACGGCTTCAATTTTCTCAAGTCGTTCAGAATTATTTTTTGAAATTGCCGAAATGATATCAGCAAATCTCTTTTCTGCTCCATCTACCATCCCAAATAAGGACGCATGAATGTTACTCAAATCTACCGCCTCTTCTATAGGTGGAAACTCCTTTATAACAAAGGCATTCACGTCAACATTCCAGCCCTCTGCCTCAGTTAATTCAGCAATGGCATTGATAACCTGTTGCATAGTAATAATTCTATTGTACATCAGCGAATGAATTGGTCCTAAAAATGCACTCATCTTCTCCCCTCCTATCCAATTAAAGTCTTGATATCATCTTCTACTGTTGTAATTCCAGCAATACCAAAGTTTTCAACTAATACATTAGCAACATTAGGTGAGAGGAATGCTGGAAGTGTTGGTCCAAGGTGAATATTCTTAACTCCAAGGTAAAGAAGTGCAAGAAGCACAATTACAGCCTTCTGCTCATACCATGAGATGTTGTAAACGATTGGAAGGTCGTTCACATCATCAAGCTCAAATACTTCCTTAAGCTTAAGCGCGATAAGTGCTAGTGAATAAGAGTCATTACACTGACCAGCGTCTAACACTCTTGGAATTCCTCCGATATCCCCTAAATCCAGCTTGTTGTACTTATACTTCGCACAGCCTGCTGTAAGAATTACTGTATCCTTTGGGAGAGCCTGAGCAAACTCTGAATAATAGCTTCTGCTCTTTGCACGTCCATCACAGCCTGCCATAACAACAAACTTCTTAATTGCACCAGACTTAACAGCATCTACTACTGTATCAGCAAGGGCGAATACTTGCTCGTGAGCGAAACCACCTGTGATTGTTCCTGTCTCGATTTCTGTTGGAGCCTGACATTTCTTAGCCATCTCAATGATTTCAGAGAAATCTTTGGTCTCACCATATTTTCCATCTATGTGTTTGCAACCTGGATAACCACATGCTCCTGTTGTGAACAATCTATCCTTGTAAGAATCTGCTGGGGGAACGATACAGTTTGTAGTCATAAGAATTGGGCCATTGAAGCTTGCAAACTCCTCCTTCTGCTTCCACCATGCATTTCCATAGTTGCCTGCAAAGTTATCATACTTCTTAAAGAATGGATAATAGTGAGCTGGAAGCATCTCTGAATGAGTATATACATCAACGCCAGTTCCCTTTGTCTGCTCTAAGAGCATTTCCAAGTCCTTAAGATCATGACCAGAAATAAGGATACCGGGATTATTTCTTACACCTATATTTACTTGAGTAATTTCTGGATTTCCATAAGCAGATGTGTTGGCCTCGTCAAGAAGCGCCATTCCATCCACACCAAATTTTCCAGTTTCTAATGTAAGAGCTACCAAATCATCTACAGAAAGACTGTCATCTAATGTTGCCGCAAGTGCCTTCTGTAAAAATGCATCAACTTCTACATTATCCTTAAGCAGTGCGTTGGCATGCTTAGAGTAAGCAGCAAGTCCCTTAAGACCGTAAGTGATAAGCTCTCTAAGTGAACGGATATCTTCATTTTCAGTAGAAAGAACACCTACTGTCTTTGCCTTTGAATCAAATTCAACTTCTGCCCCTGCCCAAAGAGCTGCCTCTGGGAGGTTAGCTTTTGAACCTTCACTAAGCTGACCTAACAACTGTTCCTTAACGAAAATAGTCTCTCTGATTTTTTCGAAAATCGCATCATAATCAAAGTTTGCATTTGTAATAGTAGAAAACAGATTAACAGACACAAGATGGTTTATACTTTCTGGAACTTCCCTGCCTTCTTTACGAAGCGCTGTTGTTACAGCAGAAAGTCCCTTTGTAACGTATACTAATAAATCCTGAAGATTTGCAACCTCTGGCTTCTTTCCACATACACCAGACATTGTGCAACCACTGCATCCAGCAGTCTCCTGACACTGATAACAAAACATCTTATTTTCCATTTGTTTGACTCCTTTTAAACCTGTTGTTTGTTCATAGCTAGAACTATAACCCTAAACCGCAGGCAAAATAGTTGCAAATGCAACTCTTCTCATCGTATTATTTAGATAGTATATGGATAGGCAGGTGAAGGCTATGAATAATGAAATTAGTTATAACGACGTTGCTCTTTTTGAAAATATTAAAGAGGCAGATTTAGACAAACTGTTAGTTTGCATCCGTTCTTTCAAAAAGGAGTTCAAGAAGGGTCAGACCATCTATATGGAAACAGATAATATCCCCTACGTAGGAATTGTTTTATATGGAAGTGTTCATATGATAAAAAATGACATTTGGGGAAATAATACTCTATTTACATTCTTTGGCCCTGGGGAATTGTTTGGAGAAAGCTTTGCGGTTCAGAAAGATGTTTCTTCCTCGGTGATATTTAAAGCTGCTGAGAATACCAAGGTCTTATTCCTTGCTGCATCCAACATAATTCATTCATGCCCTAATGCCTGTGGATTTCATGCTCAGATTGCAACAAACCTCTTTCACCTACTTGGAACCAAGAATCAAAAGTTCCTTAATAAAATAGAGGTTCTCTCAAAAGGAAGCATTCGAGAAAAGCTTTTAGCCTATATTTCTCAACTAGCCCAGGAACAGAACACAAAATATGTTAATTCCCCTCTTTCAAGAGTAGCTCTTGCAGAGTACTTATCAGTGAATCGTAGCGCAATGATACGAGAGCTCTCAAAAATGAGAGATGATGGAATTATAGACTTTGACAAAGATACTTTTATCGTAAAGGAAGTTAATAAATCTAAAGTTCCGAGTCTGCCTTAATACAAGACAGACTCTTCTTTTATTTAGTCCTTTGCTGACACTGCATATGGCACTGCTATAAACAGAATTCCGCCAATCATATTGCCAAGAGTAACCCATAACAGATTATGCATATAGCCACCCATTGTTACAGCAACTCCACAAGGATTTAATAATGCTTCTGTAAGAAGCGTCATATTTGCAATGCTGTGTTCAAAGCCAGTAGTAATAAATGCGAATAGACACCAGAAAATCATAATCAGCTTTCCTGCATCTGACTTAGCTCTGAAACCACACCAGGTAGCAAGACAAACCAGCATATTACAAAGAATTCCTCTTGCTACAAGTTGAGGTGCTGTGGCAGACATTTTACCAAGTGCACCATTTGCCATAAACTCTCCTACTGGTCCATTTGCAAGACCAGTAAAATTATAAATAACAGCTAAAAGAATAGAACCAACCCAGTTGCCAAGATAGCATACAATCCAAAGCTTGATTCCATCTGCAACTGTAATCTTCTTCTTTAGCATTCCTGCAGTCATAACAAGGTTATTTCCAGTAAATAACTCGGCTCCTGCGATAACTACCAAAGAAAGTGCTATGCCAAAGGAAACACCCATTGCCATCTTAGTTACAGGAGCTCCAGCAAGCTGTCCTCCAATTGTAAAAATCAAAAGAATTCCAAACCCAATGTAAGCACCTGCAAGCATGGAGAGTAAAAAGTATCCAACTGGATTCTTCTTTAAAAACGTCACCTTACCAGCCGCACCATTGGCAGCGGCCTCAAATTCATCTTTAAACATATTTTTTCTCCTCTTTAATTAGTGTTGGTTATCAAAGTGAATTCCATCCCAGTAAACAGTGTTATTCATTATTGTTTCTGGCATAAGTTCCACATCCTTTAGTGCATATTCTTTGAACTTTTCAAAGCCCACTCTATCGATAATGTAGCCAATATGCTCTTTTCTAGCTGGTGCATTTGGAGAAATATATTCTTCAACAAATGCGTATGTATTCTTGATGATTTTTACGATGTTGTCTTCATCAGCCCAGATGAGCCAATCCTTGCCTAAACGAGGATTCTTTTTGCCAGTACGTCCCATAATTGTAAGCTTATAGTACTTCTTTTCTGAACGAGTCCAAGCTCTTGTAGGACACTTTGTAACGCAGACACCACAGCCGATACACTTTTCTGTATCGCGGACAATTTTATAATTCTCCATACGAAGTGCACCAACAGAAAGTGACTGGCAGCCCTTTACGCAAGCATTACAACTAACACAGCGCATTGGATCATACTGTGGCATTGTCTGACCGATAATACCAAAGTCGTGCATTCTAACCTTTGCACAATCGTTAGAACATCCTGTACAAGCTACCTTGAAGTGCAAATCATTAGGGAAGATTTCCTTATCAATTCTTCTAGCTAAATTTGATGTATTGTAGTTTGCAAAAGGACATACATTATTGCCTATGCATGCTGATACATTTCTTGTACCTGAAGCACTATAGCCCTTATCTTTATCCTCACCGTTCTGGTTGATTCCCACCTTCTCGATAATAGGCTGAAGCTTTTTGTTAACTTCCTCCATATCCTCAAGATGGATTCCTTCAATTTCGAATCCCTGACGTGTAGTCAAATGAACATAACCATTTCCATATGTCTGGGCGATTTCCTGAACCATGCCAAGGACTTCTGCATCACAGTATCCGCCTGGAACTCTGATTCTAGAAGCACCGATGCCACGTTCTTTGGTTATTCGCCAAGCATTTTTCTTAGCTTTTTTTGTATTAATATCTAATGACATACCTTATACTCCTTTCTCTTAATCAAAAAGTTCCTTGGCCTCAGTATAGTTAAATACTGGACCATCAAGGCAAACATATTTATCATCCATCTTGCAATGTCCACACTTACCTAGTCCGCAGCACATTTTACGCTCATAACTTGTCCAAATCTGTTCATCAGCAACACCGAGTTTTTGGATTTCCATGATAGTAAACTTAATCATGATTGGTGGTCCAACACAGATAAACACTGCATTTTTAATATCTTGAAATTTAAGATCAGGAATATATTTTGTAACCATACCAGTTGGTCCATCATATTCTTCTGGAGCATTATCAACGGTCTTGATAACATTGATAGTCTTTGACCATTCCTCAAAATCTTTCTTGAAAAGAACATCATCAGGAGATTTGAAACCAGCAATAACAGTAGTGCTTACAGCATCAGTAGGATTCTTTGCAAAATGCTGGATAACTCCTCGCATAGGCGATACACCAGTTCCACCACCAATGATTACTATTTCCTTGCCCTTATAATTATTGATGTCAAAACCATTACCATATGGTCCACGGATGAAAAGCTTATCTCCAACATAATTCTCAAATACTTCGTCGGTAACCTTTCCTACACGGCGGATTGTAAAGTCTACAAGACCATCTCCAATTCCGGAAACAGAAATAGGTGCCTCGCCGTATTTTGGAATAGAAATCTCAAAGAACTGTCCTGGCTTGACCTCGCCGTCAAACGCCATCCTGAAGGTATACTCTAAATCTGTATGCTTAATTACTTCTTTTATCTCGGAAAGCTGTGGTATATATTCATTCTTCATTTTATTCACACTCCTTTCCAAGACGATTAACTAAATTAGAATATGAAATGTACTCTGGGCATACGTCGTCACAACGTCCACAGCCTACGCACATATGATATCCAAATCGTTTCTCAAAATCGTGAATCTTGTGCATGACCTTGAATCGCATTCTATCTGCATTATCACTTCTAAAGCCATGTCCACCGGCGATTTCTGTATATCCATCTACCTGGCAGCTAGCCCAAACTCTTCTACGCTCTCCGTTTTTCTCATTATCCTTATAGAAAATATCTTGCATTGTAAAGCATGTGCAGGTTGGGCACACGAAGTTGCACCGACCACAGTTAATGCAACGGTTGCCGTATTCCTTGAACAACTCAGACTTCATGGTCTCTGGTGTGATGTTCTTAGGAAGTGTAACCTTTGTTGGATTCTCAGAAACAAAATCTGGAGAAACTGCTTCTTCGTTGCCTGACTTAAATGCCTCTGCTAGTTTCTCATCCTTGGCTTCTACATAGGCATTATCACCATCAAGCTTAAGATACAGATCGTATTCGTCAGTAGTATTTGTTCCCATGCTTACACAGAATCCTGAAGTGCAAGACTCCTTGCAACCCATAAGAACAAACTTAGTCATCTCTCGGGTTCTCTTGTAATAAAAATCTTCAAAACCATTCTTTAAATAAATCTGATCCAGTCTTTTTACTGCATTTAAATCACATGCACGTAAGAATACCAATCGCTCCTTTGCAGGTCCCTTTGGAACTGTTGTTTCGTCCTCAGTAAAATAAAAAATAGTCTCATTGATTGGCAAAAGCGCCTCTTTAAATGAATAATCGGATTTTTTCTCAAACTCGATTTCATCTAAACTTGAAACCTTGTCGTATCGCACCACATCTACGTCAGAAAAGGTACCATCCCCTTTTTTAACTACAGGTGCAAATACATCGTAATCCACTGCCAGTTTTGAAAAAATGGATGCCATTTCTTCTTTGGAAAACTTGTATCCCATATTTTTCTCCTTTTACAATAATTGCTGATTGAAAGTACGTTAATTTTTTGACAATCCATGATGTAAAAAAGCCCTTCTTGATATTTATTATCAAGTAGGGCTGTTACATTGTCTGTGATATATATCACACTTATTGTGAAATTTCTTTTAAACTTTTCATATCAATTACAGTAAGAAAGCCGTTCTCATGAATAACAATCTCATCTTTTTTCCATGATGAAATAATCCTAGAGACCGTCTCTCGCTTAGCACCAAGCATACTTGCAAGAAATGTTACCGTTAACTCAAAGCTAATCTGCACACCTTCTGGAGTGAAATTGCCATAGTCACGAGCAAGCTTCCATATTTTAGCTGCCAAACGTTTCTCAATAGGGTATGTTCCGTTGGCATTTCCAACCTGGTGATAAAGTCTTCTTGTTTTTCTAGCCAAGGAATCAAAAATTTCTCGAGACAACTCTGTATTATCTGCCATAAGCTTATAGAGCTCGCTTCGATGCACACATAGTAATTGGGTATCTGCAAGGGCCTTCGTACAGATGCTGGTCTTCTTGTCTTGCAGAACAACCTCATTTAAAACCTCACCGTTGGTACAAATAAAAATTATCTTGATTTCACCATATCTACTGTTGCGGTATAGCGCCACAAATCCATCAAGGATAATATACATGCACTTGACTTCTTCCCTCTCTGCAAATAAGATTTCGCCTTTTCTCAAAGTTATAACCTTACCCACATCAAGAAGTTCTTTTCTGCTCTTCTCACTAAGAAGATTTAATAATCCTCTCTCTACTCTTTTCTCTGAATTCATAGTAAAAGCTCCATTATTCCATCGTAGGATGAAATCTCTGCCTCTTTATAAACTTCATATCCCAAATTAATAATTGTCTTGCTGCAAGCTGGACCAATTGAAATGATTTTCTTTGGCACATTATTTCCAAATTGTTCAATAGCAAAAGTTGCATTACTACCGCTTGTAAATATAGCCATTTCACAAGTTGAGATTTTTTCTTTCATATCTTCAGAGTTATCGTACTCAAGCTGCTTATTTTCATAGCATACAATCTTATTCAGCTTTATTTTGCTGTCTATGTTCTTCTCAAATAGTTCAGAAGTATTCTTCTGGCAGAACCAATAAGTCTCTGAGGAAGAATCAAGTCTACCATTTAAAGCCAATGCCAAATCCTCACCAGTTTGCTTTTCAGAAATAATATCTGAATTAAATCCAAATTCCTTAAGTGTCGATGCGGTCTTTTGTCCAATGCAGGCGAATTTCACGTTTGATATCGCTCTCGAATCAAGATTGTTTACTTCAAATAGATTCCAGAAGAATGCCTTAACTCCATTGGAGCTAGTAAATACTATAAAAGCATTCTCCTTAAGTTCAGTCAGAAATTTCAAATCGCATTCTATTGGCTTAATAGCGCCAGAACAAGCGGTGATAACCTCAGCTCCAAATTCAATTAATTTTGATTCTAGTTCGTTTTCGAAAAAACTCTTTCTCGGATTACCAAGGGTGTAGTCGAACCCCCTAATAACAGGCAAGAATATTTTTTTGCCAAATAAAGGTCGTTGCTCAAAAAAATTAAGTTCTTTTTCTAATTTGGCAACTTCTCCTACCACAATAATCGCAGGGGAATCGATGCGTGCAACAGCAACTGCTTCATCTATGTCATTTAATGTTGCTACTACCTTCTTTTGATGATTAGTAGTTCCATTAGATATAACAGCTACTTTGGTTTCGGCGTCTCTGCCGGCAGCGATTAATCCCCTTGCAATTTCACCTACATGAGAAAGTCCCATCAAAAATATATAAGTCACTGTCTCATCAGTAAGCTTCAAGTAATCAATATCGGCTAGCGCATCTTTCTTACTATGGGCGGTGATAACCTGAAAACCTTTTGAAACACCTCTATGAGTAACAGGAATACCTGCGGCGGCAAGAGCAGCTATGGAAGAACTTACGCCTGGAACGACGTCCACTTGAACGCCTTTATCAATCAAGTAAAGGGCTTCTTCACCACCTCGTCCAAAGACATAAGGATCTCCACCCTTAAGACGAACAACCAATTTGTACTTGCAGGCTTTTTCATACAAAAGCTCGTTGATTTTGTCCTGTGGGACAGTATGTAAATGGTTTGCCTTACCAACAAATATCTTTTCACAGTTTGCTGGTGCAATTGAAAGTAACCTCGGGTTTAGTAACCTGTCATATATGATGCAATCAGCTTTCTCAAGATATTCCTGCCCCCTGATTGTCATAAGTCCCATGTCTCCAGGACCTGCGCCAACAAGAACAACCTTTCCTAAAGAATTCATTATAAATCCTCCAACTGTCTTCTAATATCGATGACAGCTTTCTCTATCAAATCTATTTCGGCTTTTGCACCCGAAACTTCGGAAAAAGCAAGCTTTGATCCCCTGGTACCAATTTTAATCAGCATTTGATTACCCCCTTGCCAAACCGATTCGACCAAAAACAGGTCGCAGTTGTACAGCAAATCCAGCCGCAAGAACACAAAGAATAAAATCTGGAATTATGGTGATTAAGCAGTATTGAACAACCACTACAGTGAACGATACTGTTTCACCTACATACAAATTCTTCATAAAATAAAAATATATTGCGCCAACTCCATAATAGACAAATAATCCAACAGTTGCAGGGATAATGTATTGCCAGCGTTTTGAATTATTCATTCTCTCCGTCATATAGCCAATCACATAGGCTGCAAATACAAATCCCAACAAGAAACCAAATGTTGGTCGCAATATATATCCAATTCCTCCACCTGATGCAAATACAGGAAGTCCGCAGAGACCTAATAGTAAATACACTACTACACTGAGCCCTCCAAGTCTCGATCCAAGCAAAAAGCCCGCCATCATAACGAAAAACCACTGTAATGTGAAATGCATGGTATAAAGTGGTAATGGTATGTCAATCTTTAAAAACGCTCCAATTATAATAAGAGCTGCAAATAATCCTGTAATTGTCAGCTCTCTGGTATTCAATTTCATATTACAATCCTCCTGCGGTGTGACTTAAATCACACTTAAAATAACACATAATTCTTTCACCCGCAACCTCCATTGTCATTGAACAACAAATCAAAATTAGCTAAAATGATTTCATAAATCTCGCGAGGAGGGGAAAATATGGCGTATTTTCCAATGTTTGTAAATCTAACGGACAGTAAATGCTTAGTTGTAGGTGGTGGCAATGTTGCATATAGAAAAATTAAAGTATTATTAGATTTTGCACTAACAGCTGATGAATTTCCCACAGATAAGGAATTTCAAATGGAAATTGACCA
Source organism: Pseudobutyrivibrio sp. (assembly GCA_017934625.1). Classification (GTDB taxonomy): domain Bacteria; phylum Bacillota; class Clostridia; order Lachnospirales; family Lachnospiraceae; genus Pseudobutyrivibrio. Next base: position 10,080 of record JAGBJE010000080.1, read on the forward strand.
TGATGGTGCTAAATAGTTGCAAATGCAACTTCTCCATAAGTCTTATTCAATTATTATATGGATTAGAACCACTCGAGAAAGATATGTTTATCGTAAAGGAAGGAAAACATGGAGAAGAGAATTGATTTAAAAAAAAGTGTATATGAGCTATGTACAGAATATCCAGAACTTGTACAGATTATGGATAATCTAGGTTTTAAAGATATTACAAATAAGACAAAGCTAAATACTATTGGACGTGTAATGACCATCCCAAAGGGTGCCATTGTTAAAGGCATTGATATGATTGATGTTGTGCTGGCCCTTAAAAATAATGGTTTTGTTTTAGAAGGAAAAATGCCAGATTTCGTCCAGAAATCCCTTGATAAGAAACTAGCGGATAGACAAGCTGATACGGGAGACACCCTTGATGATAGAACAGCTTTACTCAAATCATACATTGAAAGACTTAGCAATGGTGAAGATTTAGAATCTGTTAAGAAAGATTTCGTAAAGAATTTTTCTGAGGTTGAAGCTGGAGAAATTGCAAAAGCTGAACAGGCTCTCATAAGCAGCGGAACTCCTGTGACAGAGGTTCAAAAGCTTTGTGATGTCCATTCTGCTCTTTTCCATGGTGCCACTAAGGCTGAAAAAATTGCTAATGCTGAAAAAGCTGTAGCTGAAACTTTAAAAAACGAAAGCTATGGTATGGGTATCGGGTCAAAGGTAAAGGCAGCTCCATTAAAGAGACAAGATGGTGCTGATGAACAGTATAATGTCCTCAAAAAGATTGAAAACCACCCTTTAAATGTATTTTCACTTGAAAATGAGGCTATTTCAGATGCTCTTAAAGAATTAAGAAGTGCTATGGAAAGTCGCGAAAATCTTATCGAAACATTGGATAAAGCCAGAGAATTAGCTATTCATTATGCAGAAAAGGGTGACTTGCTCTATCCTCTTCTTAAGCTTAAGTATAATTTTGTAGGACCTTCAGATGTAATGTGGTCAGTAGATGATGAAATTCGTGATGAAATGAAAGTTCTCTCTAATAGTGCAAAAGATTTCCCTTCACTTTTAGAGGATACTGATTGGAATAATCGACTTGATGCAGTTGTGACAAGAGCTGAAGAAATGATTTATAAGGAAGAAAACATACTCTTCCCACTTTGCGCTAAGAATTTTTCTGAAGAAGAATGGTCTGATATTGCTAGAGATTTCAACGACTATAAGCCTTGCCTTATTGGAAAACGCCCTCTGTGGGGGAAAGCTACTCCAAAGAAAAATGTTAGAGACTTACCTCAGACTGGGGATATGATTAACCTCCCATCAGGTCAGCTTACTCCATACCAATTGGATGCGATGCTTAACACTATTCCTATTGAGCTTACATTTGTTGATGAAAATGATGTTAATAAATATTTTAATGACGGTGATGATATGAAACTTTTCAAGCGTCCCCTCACAGCTCTTGATAGAGAAGTTTATACCTGTCATCCTCCTAAATTTGATCCAATGGTTCGCTCTATCATTGCTGATTTCAAAGCCGGCACCAGAGATTGCATCGAGATTTGGAGCAGCCGCGACGACCAGGCCGTACTAATACGATACATGGCCGTCCGCGATAAGGACCATAATTATGTTGGCACCCTTGAATGTGTCCAACCTATGGACTTTGCAGAAAAGCACTTTAGCTAATTTTCTCAATTTGCGCAAGTGCTTCGTTAATAATAGCACTTGCGTCAACTTCATAAATATCTAATCCCACAGCTTTAATAAGCTCTACATCCTCTACTCCATAGAAGTTTTCTGCAAGGGTCTTTATGTAGCCGAAGCCATATTCTTCCGGAACATAGATGCATCACCAAGCTGTAAAGCCTTGTAGTAGCATAGCCATGATGAACCAGTAGCCAAGCCCGATAATATTAGGAAAATCCAGTTCTTTTTGCTTATAGCAAATACAAACCACATGTTAGACCTCCCCAATATCGTTTCTACAAATCCAATTCTTTACAAAGGTTTTCGTATCTCTTTTGCTCTTTTTCCTTGATAGGCTTAGATGAATCTTTAAAGCAATGGTCGATTACATCAGCATCCTTAAGAAGTTCATCCATAGGCGAATCAATTACTAGTTTGTCATCATGATGATATATTGCAGAGCAGATAATATCAGTTTCTTCTGAGGTAGTTATTGCCAAATCATCAAGAATCCTTCTAGCCAAATCAGCCCCTAAATGTGCATGATCTTCATATGAGCCACTCTTATATGCATGCATATCGTGAAGCATTGCTGCCATTGCTGCAAGTTCTTCATTTAGCCCACGCTTCTTTGCTAGAATTGTGGCTGCAAGAGATACACCGTAAAGATGTGCTGTAGCACTGGTGCGCTTCTCTTCTTCCAAAAGATTTAGTTCTTTATCTACGTATTCACGAAGTGTTTTTAATCTGCTCATTTGCTATCCTCCCCTAGATTAGAAAATATTGCATCAGTTCATATTTCAAATTACTACCCTCCCATTATTTTGAATATTTACTAAAATCATCAGTTCCACCATGATATTTAGGAATGAAATGATCTATAGTCTGCTTATCAGTAGAAACTGCTTTACCACATTTAGCACATAGGCCATTGGATTTGCTCCAAACTTCAGATTTAAGATTCTTTTTCTTCTTTCGTCTCCCCATAGCGTTCAAGCTCCTGCGATGATGTTATATTAATCTCCCATTGCGTTTGTGTAGTGGAAAGTATGTGAAATGTAGATGAAATCTATTCTAAGATTTTCTACGGTGTGTTTTTAAAACCTCATTCCACACTTAGGGCAAAAATCAAAGTCTTCTGATGTCTCATAGCCACAGTTATTGCAGTGTTTGAAGAAGCCTCTACCATTGCCTACTTTAGTGAGATCTTGAGGCTTGATTTGTAGGTCTTCTCCTGAAGCTATTCGCTTACCTATTTCAGGATTAAGTTCATATACACTGCCACAGCAGCTCATCTGAACATAATATCTTTTATTCCATTTAAAAGTTGGGATAAAGAAAAGAGATAGAACTGTATAGAGCATGAAAACCTGATATCTTCCATATTTCCCACAATTATCGCATATGACAGTCTGGCTAAAGTCAAAGTCTTTGCGACCATCAGTAATTCCCATAATAAAAAACATAACTATTCTTCCTTTAGTAAATCTTTTCTATTTCTTCTTTAATATCATACATTGCCTTAAATGCAGCCAAATCATCTTGGCTTTTTATAAGCATTATTTCCTCAAAAGAACCTGTGGCAATATCCTTAAAGCCAGCCACCTGCTCACCTGTGCATATGCTAGCTTTAATAATAGGTTTCTTTATGGTTTTATCATATGCTTTCTTTTCAATCTTTTTCTTGAAAAACATAGTATACCTCTAGATAATCTTTTCCATCTTTACGTGAGGGATTCCATTCCTGTACTCACGAAGTTTTCTACTAATACGACATACTGCATTATTATTTCGTTTCATTTGATTCTCCTTTTAATTCTAGTTTTGCAAATATATTGTTAGGGTAGCTTGATTTTGCTTTTTTAATAGGTTTTGACGCATGCCCTACCATGGTACCAATAATCTTTCGAATCTGATCTGCAGTTGCTATAGGATAAACTTCCATAATGTGCTTAGCTATAGCTTTTCCAGATTCTACAGGATCTTCGGTATATAAAGATGCTACATGGTCACGACCATAGATGTTTTCAGGCTTAGTATATATGGCAATAGGCCAGCCATAAGCTTCCCCTTTTTTGTTTTTGCGCTGCCTAAAATCACGTACAGTAAGATATGTCATCATCTGAAGGTCTGTGATAGTACCATCAAAGCCCTTTTCCCCATCCTTGCTAAAACCTGCTTTTTGTTTTAACTCATTTGAATAGATTTCATCGCAAGTTTCTAAGACATCCATTATCTTCTTTTGGCGTCTTGATGCTTTTTCATCGTCCCATAGAGCATCAAAATCATAACCATCGCGCCTATAATTAGCAAAATATGGAAACCATTCCTTTGAAATAAAACCAGCTTTCTTATCGAAAAACTTACCGTAGGCAATGTTTCCGCGACGAGCTATTATTTCTCTCCATTCCCATGGATCAAGTGTTGGATTGCCACTCCACCAATATTCAGGCACGGTACGCTCTTCTAAAGAAAAACCAGGGATCTCATTCTTAAATAGTGGAAGAAATCCAATCTCATTTATATATTCAATTGCTTCATCAACTGTATGTAAGCATTCTGGGTCATCCCACTCTACTCCATACATCACCCAAGTACCATTTTCGTTTGGCATTATTGCTTCCCCTTCTACATACATTACACTATAACATTCAGTCTTAATATACTTATAATACTGTATTTATTACAAGAAGCAAATGCCTATTATCTTCGCTTAAAAAA
>JAGBJE010000081.1 GCA_017934625.1 Pseudobutyrivibrio sp.
TCATAATAAATCATAATACTTCCTTGCCTTTACAATTGACCTATTTTTCGCCACTCTCACAACAATATAGTATCATATAACGGCCAATAAATGAATGAAATATAGATAAATAATTGATAAAACGGAAAATAAGAAATCAGCCTCCAAAAGAGACTGATAAGTATAACGCTCCATGCAGCAGCATACAGTAGCCCTGAGCTTTCTACCGTACGCAGCAGGTAAACAGCAACTCGCCTTACAAATGCCCAAAACAAGGCACTTAAGGCAGTGAAAAAGTTCTCAAAGAGATAATATTTCTGCAATGGCAGATTTCAAAGACTCGGTACATTGTACCGGGTCTTTTTTTCGTATATTTATTTACGAGGAGTATCTGTTTTGTTACAATACTGCAATACAGAAAAAACTCAAAGGGAGGATTGGTGTGGAAAATATTTTTGTAGAAGGTTTAAAAGAAAACGATATAAACAAACTTTTAGGTACAGCTAAAAGTGACCTACATAATCACTCAACCAAAGGATGCAGAAGGGAGTGGCTTGCGCAGCACCTCCATGTTAACATTCCAGAGCCGCCACAGCATCTTGAAGGACTTGATGGCATGCAGACATGGTTTAGGTCATCTATAAAACCCTTTTGCAATGGATATGAGAATATGCTGCTTAGATGGGAAGGTGCTTTTGCTGAGGCCAGGCGAAATAATATAACTCGTCTTGTAATGAACTTCGGTACCGCTGAAGTTGATCAGGTAGGAACAGTACAAGAGTTCCAAGAACTTATTGAAGGTTTTCATAAAACCTACTGTACTGATAGTATCTTTGAAGCAGAACTCACATATCCCTCCTTTGGAAATGTGGAAGAAGAGGCAGATGAACTGGATAAATACGCAAGTTCAGGATACTTCAAGGCAATTGATATATGTGCAGGAGAAAATGTAAAGCCATTCGAAGCTTTTTTACCATTATACAGGAAAGCTGAGAAGTACCATTTAACCAAGAAGATGCATGTTGGAGAAACGGGTTCGGCAGAAGATGTCAGAAGGGCAGTGGAGATTCTTGGCCTCTCTGAGGTTCATCATGGAATTAATGCATCAACATCCAAAGAAACCATGAGATTTCTTGCTGATAATCAGATACAGGTTAATGTCTGCCCTAGCAGCAATGTAATTCTGGGTTTTGCAAAGGATTATAAATCACATCCAATTAAGACATTGGTAGAGAATGGTGTCAGAGTGACCATAAATACTGATGATCTTCTTATTTTTGATTCCTCAATTGAAAATGAATATCTAAAGCTTTACAAGGCAGGAACGCTTAGCGCAGAACAATTAGAGGAAATAAGACAAAGAGGATTGGGATAATAATACTGATTGTAAATTTCATTATAAAGTTAAAGCGATAACTAAGTAGAAATTTATTAATATAGAATTATATAGAAGGGATGAGATGTTATGAAAATAGAACACATAGCTATGTATGTAAATGACTTAGACGCTGCAAAAGATTTTTTTGTAAAGTATTTAGATGGAAAGTCTAATGATGGATACCACAATACTAAGACAGATTTTCGTTCATATTTCATTTCATTTGACGATGGGGCACGACTTGAAATAATGAATAAGCCAGGCATGGTGGATGCAGATAAGCATTTAAATCGTACGGGGCTAATACATATTGCATTTTCTGTAGGAAGCAAGGAGCGTGTAGATGAACTTACAGGGCGCCTTAAAGCTGATGGTTATGATGCTGTAAGTGGACCAAGAGTAACAGGGGATGGCTATTATGAAAGCTGCATTGTTGCAATAGAGGGAAATCAGATAGAGTTAACGATTTAGCAGATAAATTAAAGCATCTGCATACAGAAATCGTGAAAACACATGATAAGCTTGGATTTATAAGGGGGATTATTACTTGATTTTGTGGATAATAGCCACGCTGTGTGCGTTTTTTATAAAGGGACTTTGTGGTTTTGCAAATACATTAGTCTTTACATCTATTTTAGGATTTGGAGTGGCAAACGTTAATATATCGCCAGTGGAATTATTACTTGGGTATCCGACAAATCTAATATTGACTTGGAAGAATCGTAATAAGCTTGAGAGAAAAGTCTATATTCCTTTAGCATTGTTGGTTTTGGGTGGTAGTATTCCGGGAGCAATCCTTCTAAAGAGTGTTGATGTTAGGCATTTAAAAGTGTTCTTTGGAATCGTTGTTATTCTTATAGCTGTTGAAATGTTTTTTAGAGAATATCAACGTACAAATGCAAAGGATTCTAATCTTTTACTAGGTATCATTGGCGTGCTGTCTGGTATATTATGTGGCCTGTTTGGGATAGGAGCTTTGCTTGCTGCCTATGTAGGACGAGTGACTAATTCAACGGATGAATTTAAAGCCAATATAAGCGCGGTTTTTATTGTTGAAAATACTGTAAGAATCTTTACATATTATTTGCTTGGAGTATTTACGCTTAATTCATTGAAACAAACAGTAATCCTTATTCCGTTCATGATTATTGGATTGTTTGCTGGAATGGAGAGTTCAAAAGTCTTGGATGAAAGAGTTATAAAAAAGATTGTTATAGTTCTTTTGGTAATATCAGGGGTGTTTTTGGTTGTAATGAATTTGTAGTTAAGAGCGGGGGATAATATGATAATTAATGACATATAGTTTCGGAGTATTAGGATTTATCTATTACTCATCTTTAAGAATTCGGATTTGTCGGGATGAACGATAGAGCGTTATCATCTCAGTTTAAAATGTCTAACAGAGGAGAAGAGTATGAAGACTATCATTAAATCAGATATAGTAAGTGCATTAAAAAGTGTTGGGCTCCAGAATGGTGATTCAGTAATGGTACATACATCACTTGGACAGATTGGATATGTATGTGGTGGTGCACAGACTATTATTGAAGCTTTGATTGATGTTGTGGGGCAGAATGGAACTATTATGATGCCTACACAGTCATGGAAAAACCTTGATCCGGAAACAGGAGTTCATTGGGATGCAGATGAGGCTGACTGGGATACAATACGTGAAAACTGGCCGGCATATGATAAGGCGATTACTCCGACAAACACTATGGGTGCGGTTGCCGAAATGTTCCGTTTATGGCCTGGAACATTAAGGAGTGACCATCCAGCTAGATCTGTTGCGGCTTGGGGAAAGAATGCTAAGTATTTAACTGAGAACCATGATCTTTCGAATATATTTGGCGACTCATCACCAATTGGGCGGCTTTATAAACTCGATGGGAAAGTTTTACTGATTGGAGTCGATTATGATAAGAATACTTCCATTCATTTAGCGGATGCGCGTGCAGAATACTCAAGCAAACATACCTGCATTGAACACAGTGCAGTCATGGAGAATGGTGTTCGTGTCTGGAAAGCTTATGAAACATTGTATGTTGATGGAGAGGACTTCAAAGATATAGGAAGAGCATTTGAAGTAGCCTGTACTACATGTAAGGTAAAAGTGGGCAATGCTGACATAAAGCTGATGAACCAACGTGAATTAGTAGATTTTGCTGTATCGTGGATAGAATGTAACAGAAAATAACTTTCAGGTTTACCTGTTAAAGGAGAACGAATCATTTTGGACTATAAGAAACTGAATGCATTACAGACATTGTTATAAAGATTACTACCTGTACACTATAAATTGAATTAGATAGTAGTGAATATATTAACAACTACTATCTTAGTAAGAAAAAGCTATGTAGATAGTAGTGCTATGAAGTGAGATTACTATCTATTAGTTAAAAAATAGCACAGGTGGTAATAAGGCGGAGGATGATTACTATCTTGTTTACAAAAATTTGTGTAGGTAGTAGCGATGCTGGATTAGACTACTATCTAACGTGAGAAAAAAGTCATAGATAGTAAGAGAACAAAAAAAGACTACTATCTATGGGAGGAAAGCTCAAATAGATAGTAGTGAAGCTGAATAGTACAGCATATCAGCGCCAGAATAGTAGTATAAAAGAGATATTAAATCACCGATTTAAAGCAATCATCCCCATCATCAATGATAGTAAGCTCTATATTAGAATTATCATAACCGCAATCAGCCAAATCAGCGTCTAGCTCCTCAGGAGTGTGGTGGTAGGTGTTTAGGTAGATGCCATCTACACCAGCGGCGATGGCAGAGCCGATGTCTGCCTTGATTTCATTTCCGACCATAACAGTTTCAGATTTTATTAGCCCATGCTTTTTCATTAAGCTATTAATGAAGGCCGCATCGGGCTTTTTTATTCCCATATCAGAAGATATAAATATATCATCAAAATATTCAGTGAGGCCTGTATCATCCAGTTCCTTTTCAGTGAAAAGACGTTGTGCGTTTGAAAGAAGATAAATATGGCTGCCAGCTGATTTGATTTCAGATAGAACCTTGTGAACGTTCTTATAGCAAACAAGCTTCTTGCGGGACTTCTCTCTAAAAGCTACACAAAGAGCGCGCATTTCATCATCGCTGCAATCACAGTCAATTAATCTTTGCCATACCCATTCAATCTTAATTTCAGGGTAGGCGCTGCCATTTCTATCAGCAAGTTTAGCTGTTTCATCGGCGCAGATTTTGGCGTAATCAGACTTAAGTTTAGTAGCAGAAGTGATAGTTCCAAAATGTTCTTTAAGGTAATCTACCATAAACTCCCAAAGCATCATTTCATTCTCGTCAGTATGTATGTCTATAAGTGTTCCGTATAAATCAAAGATATAATTTTTGTATTTCATAGTATTCTCCTTTGGTAGAAAGATATATCAAACGAAATTATACTACTATATTTTAGAATATTGTTAAATGATTATGAAAAATAAACATTCTTAAAACTTATGTATTAGAATATGCATGAGGTGATTTATAATGACAAGAATGATGAAAAGAGCCCTTATAAATTTTGGATTTAGGCTGATAGTTTTCATTCTTATATTTTCAGTTTACATTTTACATAAGGATGTACTTGTAGAGTTCATGACACATGAATTTACATTTGGAATATCTGAATATGGAATCAGACCTCTTCATGTATTATGGGCAATATTTATGATTATGATGCTGCAGCATATCATCCCACATAAATATTTATCAATGGCATATCGCAAAGGAAATATAAAAGGCTTTGAAGAGGTGAAAGGATATTCTCGTCTGGCGTTATTAGAATTCATTCAACAGATGAATGTAAAAGCATGGCTTGTGATGTTGGTTTGGCTTAGCTTTAATGCTGTATTTGCCCTGTTATATCTGTTTAAAATAATAACTGTAGCGGATATGCTGATGCTGACTGTGTTCTTTTACTTAAGCGATTATATTTGCATACTGTTTTTCTGTCCATTTCAAACCTTTATGATGCATAACAAATGCTGTATTAATTGCAGAATCTATGACTGGGGATATTTTATGATGTTTACCCCAATGCTTTTTATCAAAAATTTCTTTTCCTGGAGCTTGTTTTTTACAGCACTTATCGTACTTATCAAATGGGAAGTGGGTTATGCAAAACATCCTGAAAATTTTTGGTTTGGAAGTAATAAACATTTGCAGTGTTTAAATTGTAAGGAAAAACTTTGTATTATAAAAAATAGAAATAAAAATGAAAGAGTTTAATAAGGCATTATCGAATTTCATAAATGATGCTGCGGCAGGTGGGGCAGTGCGTCATCTTGCAGACATGGGCTATTCCATTTCTCAGATAGTAGATAATCTGGATTATCCTATTTCTAAGGAAAAGATTGCAGGCTATATGTGGGAGCATTTTGTAAACACAGGGAAAATCTGTCTGGAGGAGCCAAAGCAAACAAAAGACATAGCATCCTTTGTAAAGGAGCAGGATAGCTATGGCAGGATTAGCTTTAGGAGAGTGACCAAGACTGTAGATAATTCAGACAAGCAGTACGTTAAGAGTGAATTTGGAAAGCTTTTGTATAAAAAAGATGAGGAATTTTTACAGGCCTTGCAAGAGCTAAGTGTGGATGATAGAGAATATATCGAGCTTATGCCATGGCCATTGAATCCCGTATATCATGAGTGTGATGACAGATTGAACAGGATAAAAAGCAAGCTAAAGCTTTAAATTGCTTCAAGAGACTTTCTTGAAGCAATTTTTTTTGATATACTACAGTATGCGTAATTTAACAGCTTAAAGTATTAAAGCGATATGGAGGAGTATTATTTTGAATAAGGTTAAACGTGGAAGCTTTTCTGGTAAGATTGGCTTTGTTTTGTCTGCTGCTGGAGCATCAGTAGGCTTGGGAAATATTTGGAGATTCCCTTATCTATGTGCTAAATATGGTGGAGGAATCTTTCTTATTGTATATATCATATTGGCGCTAACATTTGGCTACACTATGATTGTGGCTGAGACTGCCATTGGTAGGAATACACAAAAGAGCCCAGTAGGAGCTTTTAATCAGCTTAGTAACAATTCGCCTCTTATGAAAATCGGAGGTTGGATTAATGCTATCATCCCAATTCTTATTGTTCCATACTATTCGGTAATCGGTGGATGGGTGTGTAAGTATTTGTTTGAGTACATAAGAAGTGATGCCACTGTGGTTGCATCTGATTCTTTCTTTACTGATTTTATTACAGATGCCTATGGACCTGAGCTTTGGTTTATCGTATTTGCGATATTGGTTCTTCTTGTTATTTATATGGGTGTTGAGAATGGAATAGAGCGTGTGTCAAAGTTTGTAATGCCTATTCTGGTTGTGCTTGCAGTGATTATCTGCGGATATTCAGTTACAAGACCAGGGGCTCTTAGTGGAGTGAAGTATTTGTTAATTCCTAACTTTAAGGATTTCTCAATCATGACAATTGTTACAGCAATGGGACAGATGTTTTATTCGCTTTCAATTGCCATGGGTATTCTTATTACATTTGGTTCTTATATTAAGAAGGAAGTCAGCATAGAAGAGTCAACAGAGCAGGTAGAGATTTTTGATACAGCAATTGCAATCATGGCCAGCCTTATGATTATCCCGGCTGTATTTGCTTTTTCAGGTGGGGACCAGAGCACACTTAACGCTGGTCCATCCCTTATGTTTATTACAATGCCAAAGATTTTTGCAAGCATGGGCTTTGGTAGAATCATCGGAATTCTGTTTTTTGCACTTGTATTATTTGCAGCTGTAACTAGCGCTATCGCACTTACAGAAAGTGCTGTTTCCACATTTTCAGATGAGTTTGGCTGGAGCAGAAAGTTTGGAACTAATGTAATGGCTATTATTATGATTATATTGGGAAGTTTGTCGTCACTTGGAAATGGACCACTTTCTAATGTTAGACTCATCGGCATGCAGTTTTTGGACTTCTTCGATTTCCTTACAAATTCTGTAATGATGCCAATAGCAGCACTTGCTACATGCATTCTGGTTACTAAGTTTATTACTGTTGAAAAGATAGAAGCTGAGGTGGAGCAGGAAAATCATCCATTTAAGAGAAAAGCTGTTTTCTCATTTATGATTAGATTCCTATGCCCATTATTTATTGTTATTATTCTAGTTAGTGCTATACTAAACGTGTTTGGAATTATCAGCATGTAAGGGAAAAAGCAATGATAGTAGATGATATCAGAGAAGATTTATTTGCAAATCAGGATGTTAAGTACAGAGATTTTCAAAGCAAGCTCACACCTACCATAGAGGCAAAGACAGCAATCGGTGTAAGGACGCCTGTTCTTAGAAAGCTTGCTAAGGCTTACAGCAAGCGGCAGGATGTGGATGAATTCTTAGCTGATTTGCCACACAAGTATTTTGATGAAAATCAGCTACATGCATTTATTCTTTCTGAGATAAAGGATTTTGATGAATGCATAGGAAAGCTTGAGAGGTTTCTTCCATTCGTAGACAATTGGGCTACCTGTGATCAGATGTCACCCAAGTGTTTTAAAAAGAACCATGAGAAGCTTTTGCCATATCTTAACAAATGGATTAAATCAGATGATACCTATACAGTGAGATTTGCAATAGTTACCTTTATGGCTCATTTCTTAGATGAGGATTTTGATGAAGGCTATCTTAAGCTGGTATCAGATATCAAATCGGATGAATATTATATTAACATGGCAATCGCCTGGTATTTTGCAACAGCACTTGCAAAGCAATATGATAAGACAATTCCTTACATTGAAAACAAAACTTTAGATGTATGGACTCACAACAAAGCAATACAAAAGTCCATAGAAAGCTATAGAGTAACAGCTGAGCACAAAGAGTATTTGAAATCACTGAAGATAAAGAAGGCTTAATATGAGAAAGAAACAGACATCAGAGACATTTTTATTATCAGCAATAATTTCACTTTCAGGAGGATTTCAGGATGCATATACCTACAATCTTAGGGATAAGGTATTTGCCAATGCTCAAACAGGAAATATAGTATTAATGAGCCAGCATATAATGACTGGTGAGTGGGTTGAAGGACTTCATTATCTTATGCCGGTACTGGCATTTGCTATTGGAATAATAGTTGCGGAGCAGCTAAGCTATCGTTTTAGACGCTCACAGAAGATGCATTGGCGCCAGATGGTTGTGCTACTTGAAATCATCATCTTATCTGTTGTGGCGTTTATTCCAACATCCCACAATATGCTTGCTAATGCACTTGTATCTCTTGCCTGTGCCATGCAGGTACAGTCCTTTAGAAAGGTGAACGGATATCCTTATGCAAGCACCATGTGCATAGGAAATCTTAGAAGCGGCACCGATAGCTTTTCAGTGTTCTTAAGAAATCATGAAATAGGAGCACTTAAAAAGGCGCTGCATTACTATGGCATAATTTTTATCTTCGCAATCGGTGCTGGAGTAGGAGGAATATTATCTCTTAAGCTTGGAATAAGAAGCATACTGATTTCCAGTGGAATCCTATTCATTGCCTTTATTATGATGATGAAGAAGCATTTAGCAGTAAAATAGTTAGCACAAACTAACTATTTGTGTTATAGTAGTTTTGCAAAGAAAGGAGCGAAACTATGATTAAAACAACTCTCAAAATAGACGGTATGATGTGTGGTATGTGCGAAGCACATGTTAATGATGTAATAAGAAAGCTGGTTCCAGATGCAAAGAAGGTTTCAAGCTCTCACACTAAGGGAATTACCACTTTTCTATCCGAAAATCCTGTAGACGAGCATGAGCTTACAGCTGCCATTGCAGAGACAGGATATGAGCTGCAATCAATGTCCACAGAAGAGTATAAGAAAAAGTTTTTAGGTCTGTTTTAAATTATAAAAATTTTATACATTTTTAAGAAGATCAGTATATAAAAGGCTGATCTTTTTTGTTACAATATGACCACAAAGGCATAAGGAGAGGGTAGATATGAAGAAATTTTGGGATTCATTAGATAAGAAATATGTCAAAATTTGTGGCTATGCTTCAGCTACAGTAATTATTACCATTATTATCCTTGGATTATTGTATTCATCAGGGGTTTTCTGGGTTAGGCTGTGGTCTATATTTACAGCAGTGCTTAAGCCTGTGGTTATTGGTGGAATAATTAGCTATCTGCTTAAGCCTATTGTGGATAAATTCGATGATTTCTTTAATAGGAATAAGTATCATAGATGGTCAAGATATTTGTCGATTCTATTAAGCTTTTTACTTATACTGGCCATATTTGCCTTGATTATTGTGATTTTAGTTCTTACTATATATAAGAATGTATCAGCAATAAATATAGATACCATCATGGGATTAGTCGATTTAATCCAGAATGATACAGAAAATCTATACACTGCTATAGAAAACTTGCTTAAATCTATGGGCTTATCAGTTAGTCAGTTTAGTGGTTTATTATTCAAAGCTGTTATATCAGTAAAGGATATTATTACAGGACTATTCTTTGGAATAATCTTTTCTATCTATTTTATGATGGATGGAAGAGGGATTAAGGATTATTGGAAGAGAGCCTTTGCTATCATCACTGGCAAGAAAAACGAAGAGCGTGTTGAACAGTTTTGGCATGATGCAGATAAAATCTTTTCAGGTTATTTGAGAGGACAGTTTATAGATGCGTCTATTGTCTGTGTGCTGACTGGTGTTGTATTTTTGATTGTTGGAGTACCTGAGGCAATTCTTATTGCGCTTTTAGTAGGAATAGGAAATCTGATCCCTTACGTGGGACCTATCGTAGGATATTGTGCAGTGACTCTTGTGTGCTTAGCAACAGGCTCTTATCATGAGCTAGTGGTAGGGCTTGTGTCACTTCTTATAATCATGGTGATTGATGGGAATATTATCAATCCAAGGCTACTTAGTAACAATATAAAGATTCATCCACTACTTGTGGTGGCAGCCCTTATTGGTGGCGGCGCCCTTGGTGGATTTGTAGGAATGCTTGTGGCAGTGCCTGTTGCAGCACTTATCAAGCTATATTTTGATAGATTTTTAGCAAAGAAAGAATCAGAAGACAATAATTAATTTTAAGGAGATATAAAGATATGAAATGTTCAGAAATGCCATACAATCGTATTGATATGGACGAAGTAAAAGCATTCTTTGAAAAGCTTATAGCTGATAGCAAGAATGCAAAGAGCGGGGAGGAGCAGTTTGAGCTCCACAAAAAATATTATGAGTTTATGAGTGAGATTCATACAAATAGAATTCTTGGAACATTCCGTCACGATTGTGATACATCTGATGAGTTCTACACAAAGGAAAATGATTACTTAGATGAAATCATGCCTTTGATTTCTAATCTTGAAAATGACTACAGCAAGGTGTTATATGAGTCTCCATACAGAGATTACCTTGAAAGCAAAATCAGCAAGGTTGCATTTAAGAATATTGAGCTTGCAAACAAATCTATCGATGAGAAAATCTTACCTCTTATGCAGGAAGAAAATGCACTCGTAAGCCGCTACGACAAGATTATTGCATCTGCAAAGATTCCATTTGATGGTGAGGAATACAACCTTTCACTTCTTAGAAAGTTCCTTACATCTGATGATAGAGAAACAAGAAAGCGTGCATGGAAGGCATATTCAGATTATTTCACATCTGTAACAGGTGAGATTGATGAGATTTTTGACAAGCTTGTTAAGAATCGTACAAAGCAGGCCAAGGAATTGGGCTACGATAATTTCGTTGAGCTTGGTTATAACAGAATGAACAGAAACGCTTACCGCAGAGCTGAGGTAGAAAACTTTAGAAAGCAGATTAAGGAGTCCTTCGTTCCATTTGTATGCGAGATTCAGGAAATGAGACGTAAGCAGATTGGTGTGGATGCCCTTAAGTATTATGATAACGAGGTATACTATGTAAACGGTAATCCAGCTCCTACAGGTACTCCAGAGGAAATCCTAAAGAGCGGTCAGGAAATGTACAGGGAGCTTTCACCAGAGACAGCAGAGTTCTTTGATTTCATGACAGAAAACGAGCTCTTCGATGTTCTTGGACGTAAGACTAAGAAGCAGGGAGGATATATGGATTTCCTTCCAAAGTACAAAGCACCTATCATCTTTGCAAACTTTAACGGAACAAGTGGTGATGTAGATGTTATCACTCACGAATGTGGTCATGCATTCCAGGGCTATGTTACCCGCGATGATGAGATAAAGGAACACAACGACCTTACCATGGAGACAGCAGAGATTCACTCTATGTCTATGGAATATTTCACATATCAGTGGATGGACAAGTTCTTTGGTGATAGAGCTGATGAGTATCGCAAGATGCATTTCATGGATGCAATCACATTTGTTCCTTATGGATGTATGGTTGACGAATTCCAGCACATCATTTACGATAAGCCAGAGCTTACTCCAGCAGAGAGAAAGGCTGTATGGGCTGACCTTGAAAAGCAGTATCGTCCATGGCTTGATTATGAGGACAACGAATTCTTTACAACTGGTGGATGGTGGCAGAAGCAGGGCCACATTTTCTGGGATCCTTTCTATTACATCGATTATGTTCTTGCCAGCGTTGTGGCTATGGAGTTTAAGGTATGGATGGATAAGGATT
Organism: Pseudobutyrivibrio sp.; assembly: GCA_017934625.1. Taxonomy (GTDB): domain Bacteria; phylum Bacillota; class Clostridia; order Lachnospirales; family Lachnospiraceae; genus Pseudobutyrivibrio. Next base: position 11,960 of record JAGBJE010000081.1, read on the forward strand.
TCAAGGATGCTTGGAATCATTACTTACAGCTTTGCAAGCTTTCTGTTAAGGATTTCTATGAGAATGAATTAAAGGAAGTAGGTCTTGATAGCCCATTTGCAGATGGTACTATCAAGGGCTTGGTAGACAGCTTAAAGCAAAAGCTGTAAGAGGTAATATATAGAAGGTAAAAGGGTCAATAATGAGGAAATTTGAACAAAAATCTGCTCCAATATGTGAAGCACTGGAGAGATTTAGAAGAAGGCGCGTTGTTCCATTTGACGTGCCTGGCCACAAGCGAGGAAGGGGCAATCCTGAGCTTGTGGAGCTGCTTGGCAAGCAGTGTGTAGGGCTTGATGTTAATTCCATGAAGCCCCTTGATAACCTGGGACATCCAATTTCTGTAATAAAGGAGGCTGAGGAGCTTACAGCAGATGCTTTTGGAGCTGCTCATGCCTTTCTTATGGTAAACGGTACCACCAGCTCAGTGCAGACTATGATTCTTTCAGTTTGCAAGGCTGGTGATAAGATTCTGATACCAAGAAATGTCCACAAGAGCGTTATCAATGCAATGGTACTGTGTGGTGCGGTACCTGTTTATGTTGAGGTAAAGGTTAATCCTAAAATCGGCATAGCACTTGGTGTGGAGGTAGAAGAGGTAAGGCGTGTTATGGATGCTAATCCAGACGCTAAGGCTATTCTTATTAACAATCCTACCTACTACGGTGTATGTTCTAATCTTAAGGAAATTGTTAAGATTGCTCATGAGCATGGTATGAAGGTGTTAGCAGATGAGGCTCACGGTACTCATCTGTATTTTAATGACAATCTTCCTATTTCTGGTATGGCAGCAGGGGCAGATATGGCTGCTGTATCCATGCACAAATCAGGAGGATCCTTAACACAAAGCTCCATCCTGCTTTGCGGAGAGGA
>JAGBJE010000082.1 GCA_017934625.1 Pseudobutyrivibrio sp.
AGATTACATTAGTAGAAAAAGGCACTACCGGCTCAAAGTCATTGTTTGGTGCGCAGGCTACAGCTAGTGCAGATGGCAATCATATTACAATCAGTGATGTAGGTGGATTTGAATTATCATTCCTGGCAGAAGCTGGGTTTGATGAGACAACAGATACAGCTACAGCTGATAAGGGTAAGATTGTATTTAACGTAACAGATATTGGTTCCATGACACTTCACGTAGGTGCTAACAAGAACCAGAATATGGAAGTAAGAATTGCAGCAGTTACAACAGAATTCATGTATATAGATGACTTAAATGTAACTAGAGTGGATGGTCCAGAGGATGCACTTAATTCTCTTGATATAGCTTTAAGCTATGTAACTAGCGTTCGTTCGCAGCTCGGTGCATACGAAAATAGATTAGATCATACAACAAAATCTCTAGATACAACAGAAGAGAACATGACAGCAGCAATCTCTCGTGTAGAGGATGCAGATATGGCAACAACAATGGTTGAGTATACTAAGCTAAATGTATTAGAGCAGGCAGGAACCTCAGCCTTGGCACAGGCCAACGAATTACCACAGCTGGCACTGCAGCTGCTTCAGTAAATGTCGCGAGCAGATTTGCCTTATAAGGAGTATAGTAAATGAACAAAGATAAGATTTCAGCTTTTACCTTAAAAATAGCGTCTAGCAACGGATTAGGATTGATATCAATTCTTTATGATATATATGAAGAATATGAAACCGATGCGTTAGATAATTTTGAAGCTGGCCAAGTGGATGAGGCTATAGCAGCATTAAAGAAATGCGCTACAGTAGTAGGCCACCTCCAGAAGGATTTGAATTTTAATTACAAGGTAAGTGGAAATCTGTACGCGCTTTACGATTACGTACAGCGAAATGTATCAAAGTCCATATACAAGGCAAATTCAGAAGGTTTGATAGAAGCAAAGAAGGTAATGGATGAGTTAGGTGATGCATTTGAGCAGATTGCAAAGGAGGATACTTCAGCTCCATTAATGCAAAACACCCAGTCAGTAGTAGCAGGTATGACTTATGGAAAGGGGTCGTTAAACGAAAGCATATTAGGTAACGAAAGCAGTAGAGGCTTTTGGGCATAAATTTAATAAATGATTATAGAAAAGAGATTTCATTTAAGTGGAATCTCTTTTTTTAATGCATAAGGGTAAATTACATTGTGCCATTTTCACACAAGTCTTTTATGACAAAAGGACACCAGCTAGAAGATATTCACAAAAAATAAAATTGGAAAATTGCCCAAAACAAAATATAGCCCGAAATGTTATAGAGAATATAACCCCCTGGTCCTATACTTGTCACTCGGAACGGAGGTGAAAGAAACGAGCACGTTTTTGATCTGGAGCATTTTGACCGTAGCATCATTGTTTGATGCTAAGGAATACAAAATTCCAAATCAGCTAATTATCCTTGGGTACCTGGCAGGAATATGTGTAAACCTGCAGCTGTACGGGATGATTGGTTTGGCCTATTTCATATTGAAGGCTCTTTGGCCTTACCTTTGCTTATCCTTGCTGTATATTTGCGGTAAGCAAATTGGTTCTGGCGATATCAAATTATTCTCTGTATTAGCCACAATTATAGGAGCTAAATTTACAGTGGATGTGATGGTTGTCTCTGTGATGATTGCCGCTGCTGCTATCTTGGTAATCAGCTTATATGAAGGGCATTTAATGAAAAGAAATCTTCATTATTCATATTATATAACGGCCGCTTTCTTTTTTCTTCAGGTCACAAATATAAAATGATGGAGGTTGAATTTTATTGAACGATTTGGAAATTGCTTTATGTGATTTAAACGAGGATTACATACTTCGCTTTACCTCATATTTGATGAGTGAGTTGAATGTCGGCATACATATTTTTACTACTACAGAAAGCTTCTTTTCAGATGATGGTAGTTATGACGTTACTATTATGACTGAGGAGTTTGAGGAAATATCCGATTTCATGTCAAATAAAAATCTAGGGCAAAGATACATTTTAAGTGAAGCTGTAAATGATGAAAAAGAAAATCATATCTATAAATATCAGGCAGTCAACTGCATTTTGGAGGAAATCGTTCCTTTAAGGAAAAAATGCAGTGGAGGTTCTAAAAGAACCAACTCTAACTCAAAACTAATCGGCGTCTATTCTCCAGTCGCCCACGAATTATCATTGCCGTTTGCCATGGCTTTAGGTCAAGCATATAAAAGCCAAGGCAGGGTTCTCTTTATAGATCTGGAGGAGATTTCAATTATGCCTAGTCTCATTGGCAAGCACTGTGAAAGGAATCTCATGGATCTTCTATATGAAATTGATACTGCTGATTTGGATATAGATGAATATGTGCATAGCTTTATGGGATTTGATTACATCGAACCATTTCTAAACCCTAATGAGATAGCTGAAATAGATGCTAATACCTGGGATAGATTGTTTTCGCTGTTAGCTGTGGCGAAATATGATGTGATTGTAATCCTGTTTGGTAGAGCTATCAACGGATTTAACAGGATTGTGGGTAATCTGGAAAGATTGTATGTCCTGGGAAAGCCCGGTGATTATTTCAAAAAGGGTCAGGAAGCTTTTATGAACTACATAAATAAGCTTGGGGTAGAATCTGAGCTTGAAAATGTAATCCTGCCTATGTCAGCCAAAAATCTATCGGACAATAGCTATCAGATAGAGGAGCTTTTACAGGGGAATCTTGGAACGTTTGTGAAGAAGCTAATAAATGTAAACGGACAAAGTGCAAATTAAAAATGATAAATTTTGAAGAAAAAATACGTCAGGAGGTAATGGAATCTATTGATTTATCAGTAGATGTTTCTGACGAAGAAATATTAAAGCTAATTAGAAACAAGATAATAGAACAGGCGAAAATGCAGCCTATATCCCTAGCAGATAGAAAAAGGGTGGAGGGGCATGTGTTCAACTCTCTTAGAAAGCTGGATGTGCTAGAGGATTTGTTAAAGGATGAAGAAATTACTGAAATCATGATAAACGGCCCCAAGAATATCTTTATAGAAAAGAATGGAAGGGTGGAAAAAACAAGTGAGCAGTTTTCTTCGGAGGAAAAGTTAAACGATGTGATTCAAAGCATCGTTGCTA
>JAGBJE010000083.1 GCA_017934625.1 Pseudobutyrivibrio sp.
AATTCCGAATCAGTATAAAACTGACTTGTTTACTAATAAAGGTTTCGTTTCATTAAGAAACTTAAATGAATTTCAAGGATACATGTTTTATACAAAACTGTATTAATTCAAGGTTTGTTTCACTGTTCAGTTATCAATCTTCGTTTTGTTGTGCCTCTCAGCAGCAACTCGTTTATAATATCACGATTGAGGCTTTTTGTCAACAACTTTTTTATTTTATTTTCTTGAACTTCTCAGGAAATTCAAGTGCTGAAGCTCTCTTGAGTCAGCTTGTAAATAGTAACATCTGAATGACTTTTTGTCAAGCACTTTTTACTATTTTTTACTTCGCATTTCGTTGACTATTACAAGCGTTTACGCTTTTAATCCCCGTTTGCGACAGCTCGTTTATAATATCAAAGGACCTACCAACTGTCAACAGCTTTTTGCAAATTTTATAAGATTTTTTTCAGAGCTTCAACAGATGCTTCTGTGGTAGCCCAACTAGTAGCAATTCGTATTACCGTATGAGTATCATCATACTTCTCCCAAAAGCCATATAACACCTCTTTAGAAAGTGTATCAAGCTTGTCATTCTCCATTACAACAAATATCTGATTAGTTGGGTTTTCCATATATATTTGGTAACCCTTATTTACCAATTCTTTTCTTATTGTATTTGCGCAAGAAACAGCATGTTTTCCCATTTCCATATATAGATTATCTGTAAACAACGCATCAAACTGCACGCCAAGCAATCTGCCCTTAGCCAGTAAAGCTCCATGCTGCTTAATCTGAGTAATCATATGCTTAGGGGTATTGTTCTTGGTAAACACCACCGCTTCACCAAACAATGCTCCTACCTTTGTTCCACCTATATAAAATACATCTGCCAGCTTTGCAATATCTTCAAGAGTTAAATCATCTGCTGCGGCAAGGCCATATGCAAGTCTTGCGCCATCAATAAATAAAGGAATATTGTATTCATTACATATAGCTCCAATAGCTTCTAGCTCTTCCTTAGAATAAAGAGTTCCATACTCAGTCGGGTATGATATGTATACCATACCAGGATTAACCATATGCTCCGAGCTTTCGTCAGCATAATGATCAACTAACATTTGGCGTAATTCCCTTGGGTCAATTTTACCAGCATGTCCCGGCACCGTAATAACCTTATGACCACTATACTCTATAGCCCCTGCTTCATGTACAGCAACATGTCCTGTTGCTGCTGCCACTACCCCATCATAATTCGATAACATGGAATCGATAACCGTTTGATTAGTCTGAGTTCCACCTACAAGGAAATATATATCAGCTTCAGGGCAGTTAATTGATTCTCTAATCTTTTCTTTAGCACTTTCACAATATCTATCTTCACCATAGCCTGGTGTTGATACCATATTTGTCCTGGTTAAAGCCTCTAACACCTTTGGATGACAACCCTCAGCATAATCGCATGAAAAATATAACATGTTACCTCCTCCTTAATATACAAAAATAGGCAACCGCTTTCGCGATTGCCTTATTAACGCAGAGGGTGGGATTCGAACCCACGCGCCCTTGCGGACAAACGGTTTTCAAGACCGCCTCGTTATGACCACTTCGATACCTCTGCATGCATCTCTTGGACACGAATAGTATAATATCATCACAGACCGGGTATGTCAATAAAAAAACATAAGTTTTTTCGAAAATTATCGAATTCAGAAAATTGTGACAACGCTGATTTTACTTCACTTTCTATATATTCATTTAAGGTCTATTTCTAAGAATCGCCTCTCCAAAAGCTACATCTTCTGGAGTGGTAACTTTAATGTTCATGTAAGAGCCTTCTATCATATGAACATCATGGTCTGTAGCCTTCTCAACAATCATAGCATCATCTGTAATAGATGTATCTGCATTTTGAATAACCTTATCATATGCGCTACGAATCAGATTGTACTCAAAGCACTGTGGTGTCTGAACTATCCATACATTACTTCTGTCTGGAGTATCCAACACCTTTCTATGATTATCAGTAATCTTCACAGTGTCCTTGGATGGCATTCCAACAACACAAGACTCATACAAAGCTACAGCCGACATACATCTATGAATGATATCAACTGTAACAAACGCTCTAGCACAATCATGAATAAGTACATATCCATCATTTATAACCTGGAGCCCTGCGTAGACAGAATTGTAGCGTTCTTCACCACCTTCAACTATAGCTATACATTTATCTATATGGTACCTCTCGATGATTTCCTTACGACATTTTTCAATGTCTCCAGGAGCTACAACAAGGACAATTTGAGTAACCTTACTTTCCTGAAAAGTGCGAAGGCAATGCGCCATAAGCGGTGCATCCCCCAGCCTCATGTATTGTTTTGGAACCTCTTGTTTCATGCGCTTGCCGCTACCCGCTGCAAGGACTATTGCTGTGAATTTGTTCATGGTAACACCTCAAGTGGAAGCTTCTATCGTTCGCCTAGTTTTAGGTTAGGGATGGCATTAAGATCCCAGCCATCACGTTTACCCGCCAAGAATTCGTAGTAAGCTGCTGCGCCAATCATAGCAGCATTATCTGTACATAAAATCGGAGATGGATGATAGAATTTAACGCCTTTTTCTTCACACATCTTTTCCATTGCCTTGCGAAGAGTCTGGTTAGAAGCAACTCCACCTGCAATAGCAAATTTATCCATGCCAAACTCATCAATAGCAAGAGCTGCATGGTCGCATAATGTATCAATAACTGTCTGTTGGAAGGATGCAGCTATATCCTTATCGTTAATAGCTTCGCCCTTCATCTGTGCGCCATTAATATAATTAAGTACCTGAGATTTAAGACCGCTAAATGAAAAATCATATACGCCATCCGATACCTTAGGGCGTGTAAATGTAATAGCATTTGGATCACCCTCATGGGCAGCCTTTTCGATTTTAGGGCCTCCTGGATATCCAAGACCGATAGCTCTAGCAACCTTATCAAAGGCTTCGCCCGCTGCATCATCTCTAGTACGGCCTAATATTTCATATTTACCATAATCAACAACTCTAACAAGATGAGTATGTCCACCAGATACAACTAAGCACAAAAATGGTGGCTCCAGATCCTTATTTTCAATATAGTTTGCACTGATATGTCCTTCGATATGATGTACTCCCACAAGTGGTAGTCCTTGAGCAAAAGCAATAGCCTTAGCCTCTGCAACACCAACTAAGAGTGCACCTACCAAACCAGGCCCATAAGTAACAGCAATGGCATCCATGTCCTCTAAACCCATGTCCGCATCTTCAAGAGCCTGCTCTATTACCTGATTGATTCTTTCAATATGTTTTCTTGATGCAATTTCTGGAACAACTCCACCGTATAGAGTGTGAAGTGGTATCTGAGTAGATATGACGTTACTTCTGACATCTCTTCCATTTATAACAACAGCTGCTGCAGTTTCATCGCAGGAGCTTTCGATTGCAAGTATTTTTATTTCCTTAGTATCCATTTACTTCGTCCTCTGTAGACAGCCTCCATGTAAGGATTTTCCAATTACCATTGGAATCCTTCCTGAGGCAGAAATCTTCGTATGTTCTATCATAAGAGCTTCCTTCTCTAATGAAATAGTAGGTGGTTAAAAATGCACAATCATAGCCATTAACCTTTTTGTACTGTACCTCGTTAGAATCGCTGACAGTGCTAGAAACAATAACCCTATTCCGATTATGATAATCTTCTATTTCAAGACTGAGTGAAGCTAGATATGTATCCTTAGGATTGTATTTTAACAATTCATCATCCATAAGCATTCTAGCCTGTTCTGCCATTTTTTCAAGCTCTTCTTGTGAATATTCCTCAGCATAATATGCTGTAATTATTCGATTGTACCATTTTACAACTGCTCGCGGTGTAGCAGGATATTCCTTGGTAAAATTCTTTGAAACAATTGCTTGAACCTCAGATAGTTCAACATTAGATTCTGCTGACGTAGAATCATTTCGGCGTGACAAATAAGCATAGTACCCCACTACAAGTGACACCATACAGATAATAGCTATTACTATTCGTATCGCCTTTTTCATATTACTCCTCCGCAAAATCAAGCTCTAAAAACTTGCCGTCTTCCCCCAATTTAGCCTGTGGAAATATGTCACAGACTGCTTTCATATATCTTTTGTGGCCTGTCATTGATGGTGAAAAATGAGTAAGCCATAGTTCCTTAACATTAGAATCCCTAGCTACCTTTGCTGCCTCATAAAAAGTCATATGCTTATTTTGGCGCGCCTTAGCAAGCTTATCTTCCTCAGCATACATACCTTCACAAATAAGAAGATCTGACTCATTAGCTGCGTTTACCAAGGATTTGGTTGGTCTGGTATCTGTGCAATAGGTCACCTTAAGCCCCTTTCTTGCCTCACCCATAACCATATCAGGTGTATATGTCTTCCCTTCAAACTCCACTGTATTTCCCTTTTGAAGAGGATTCCAAAGCGTAACTGGCAAGCCCATAGACTTTGCCTTCTCTACATCGAACTTCCCCTTTCTAGGAATATCGACAGAATAACCATAACAAAGAACATTATGATTAACTTTAAATGCATGGATGTGATATCCCAAAATCTCGAAATATTCTTCATCCTGCTGCAATTCATGAAACTTTATCTCAAAGGGAAGTTCCGGAGCAATCACTCGAAGTGAATTAACCACTCTCTCCAAGCCCTTAGGACCAACAATTGTAACTGGCTCAGTTCTATCTGAATTACCCATTGATAGTAAAAAGCCTGGCAAACCACTAACATGGTCCGCGTGATAGTGGGTAAGGCAAATCACAGAAATAGGATTTGGTGAAAATCCTGCTTCACGAAGAGCCACCTGTGTGCCCTCGCCACAATCTATCAGCAACCCCTCACCATTAAATCTAAACAGGCAAGAGGTCAGCCATCTATTAGGAAGAGGCATCATGCCTGCAGTTCCCAACAAACAAACATCTAACATCTATAAATCCTTTCAAAAATCTAGTATATATCTCGCTTGTTACGCTCACAATATTATATACTCTTACAGTCACTAGATGTTCCTTTCAGAGTATATAATATTGTGAACTACAAGCTATTTTTACATTTCTTATACAGGCATAATGTAATATACGCTCAGTCGCTAGATGCTCCTTACAGAGTATATTATATTGTTAGCTACAAGCGATTTTTAAACTTGTTATGCAGGCAGAATACGTAAATACGAATTATTCCTCAATACGCAAAGACATGCAGATGGCGTCCTCTACCGGGTTGGAGTAGAAATATTTGCGCTTTCCGATTTCCTCGAAGCCTATGTAGGAATATAGATTTCGGGCTGGAGTATTGCTGACGCGAACCTCCAGGTATATTGTATCTATACCCTTTTCCTTAAGTGCGACGAGGGATTCTGACAAAAGTGCTTTGCCAAGACCCTGTCCTCGGTAGGCTTCGGCCACCACTATATCAGGAAGCTCTGATTCTGGTGGCGTAAGATAGAATACTGCAAAGCCTGCGATATCATCATCATCCAGCGCAACCATAATAAAAGCATGGTCGGAATTTACCGCTTCTAGATAATTATCCCTGTTCCAAGGGCAGCTCATAGAGGCTTCTTCGATAGCGACGATCGCGTCTACATCTGCTTCGGTAGCGTATCTAAATGTAAAAGCCATTAAGCCTTTCCTTCCTTTTCAAGACGTTCACGTTCCGCCTGGGATAGTCTTAAATATTCTGGGCGGTGTTCAGCAGCTGTCTCACACTCACCATTCTTGTAATAAATAGAACCAAGTGTTGCTACGCTAGAAGCGTGCTGCCTATTAAGATGAGCTGGCGCCAATCTAACTGGAACTGTGATAATCTCATCAATAAGCTCCCTAAACACTGGCACTCCATCACCTAGGAAAGTAACTGCTTCACCCCTTGCGTTAATATCTGCTGCAATATCGTGAAAATCTACTGCACATTGTTCACGAAGGACATTGAAACTGCCATCTTCCGAGAACGAATATAAGCCTGTGTATACCTGTCCACGTCTAGCATCCATAATAGGACAGATGATACCACTATTTCCCCACATGTTAAACGCAATAGCATCTACTGTAGGAACTGATATAATAGGGCATCCAATGGACAAGCCTATGCCCTTAGCTGTAGCTGATGCTATACGAAGGCCTGTAAAAGAACCAGGGCCTGCCGCAACAGCAATAGCATCTATAGTGTTAAGATCCAACTCTATCATTGAACCAAGTGCATCCAGCATAGGTAACAATGTTTGAGAATGAGTCTTCTTATAGCCTGTTGTGTACTCTCCAATTAAATTATCATCTTCTACGACAGCCACTGATGCTACTAAACCTGAGCCGTCTATTCCTAATATCTTCATCTTAAATGCTTTCTATCGTAATCTTGCGATAGTCAAATCCTTTTTCTAAATTTTTCTCTATGGTAACACGTGTGTATCTATCTGGCAAAATCTCTTCAATCAGATTAGCCCATTCAATAAGAGACACGCCATCACCATAAATGTAATCCTCATAGCCGATTTCATCCATTTCTTCCACATCGCCAATGCGATAAACATCAAAGTGATAAAATGGTATGCGGCCACTATCATAAACCTGAACTATGGTAAATGTAGGGCTACAGATGGCTTCATCAATATCAAGTCCCTTGGCAAAACCCTGTGTAAAAACCGTCTTGCCTACACCTAAATCTCCTATGAGAGTGAACACCTGGCCAGCCTTAGCTTCCTTTGCAAGCTTGGTGCCAAGCGCCTCTGTTTCTTCTGCTGAATTTGTTTCGATTATTTCTATCATTTTATTTGTAATTTATAATCCTCTACATGTGATTTAATAAAAGCTACTGTATCATTATACTCTGCGGATATATCCGAGATAGGAATGATGTATGCATTTACTCTGTTACTGTATATAAGCAAATACTCCTTCCAGGTAGATACCTTATAGACATATTCCCATGGAAGTACAGCCGGTTCTTCTGAGGCTGGTGATGAGATCCAAAGGCCTTCATCCTTAAGCTCGTAAGTAAGAGGATAAGAAAAGACCTCCTGCTGCATCTGAGCCTTAACCCTAACCTTTAAGGTCAACGGAATGTACAGCAAAAATATAACTGCAATAAGAGGATAAAAAACTCTGTATATAGGTGATAACACTGAAAAACGAAGTATCCATATGGCTATCAACAACACAAACAACGCCACTGATATTATTCCCTGTGAACCAGTATAGGTGTGATGCAGATTAAAACGATATAAATCATCCTCTTTTATTTTTACACTGAATTTTATATTCTGTCCCATATTCCCTCATTCTCCCAATTATTTTTTATTTTACCATATTTTCCCTTTAAAATGAACAAAAATAGAGCGAGTCGAAACCCCTAACGACTCGCTCTTATCATTTCTCCTAAAAAGCACATACACTGTAACTTTCTCTAACTAAGTAAGAGTATAGGAGAATTGGTTATAATTGTCAATTGAAAAGACTGTTTGTGTACACATTTTGTTGAATTGTAACAATTCTAATATATTATTTATGTATATGATTACAATAACTATGCCCTCATCCGTCTGCTGCGCAGCCACCTTCTTCTCCGCTACCGCTCCGGTCGGCTCAGAGCAGAGGTCCACTGGACCTCTTGAGCCCCAGAGGGGGAAGGCTTAGGATTTCTGTAGTTTCATAGTGAGGGCGATACGGCCTTTCTTTTCATCTACAGATATAACTTCAACATCAACAATATCACCGACAGATACAACCTCAAGTGGGTGCTTTATGTAACGATCTGTCATTTGAGAAATGTGTACAAGACCATCCTGATGTACACCTATATCAATAAATGCGCCAAAGTCGATTACATTACGCACTGTTCCTTTAAGTTGCATACCAGGCTTTAAATCCTTCATCTCTAAAACATCACTCTTAAGAATTGGGCGAGGCATATCCTCACGTGGATCACGTCCTGGCTTTTCCAACTCTTTAATAATATCCTCAAGTGTCATCTCGCCAATGCCAAGCTCTGTGGCTAAAGCTTTAATATTCTGTATGCTTTTGTGGATATCCTTAAGTGTTCCTGCTGCAATATCCTTTGTATCGAATCCAAGCTTTTCAAGAAGTGCCTTTGCAGCATCATAGCTTTCTGGGTGTACTGCTGTAGCATCCAATGGATTCTTGCCACCTGTGATACGCATAAATCCTGCGCATTGTTCAAAGGCTTTTGGTCCAAGCTTAGGAACCTTCTTAAGCTCGGCTCTGGATTCAAATCGTCCATTAGCCTCACGATATTCTACAATGTTCTTGGCAAGAGTTTTGTTGATACCTGATACATATTCTAAAAGCGATGCAGATGCTGTATTTAAATCTACACCTACTGCATTAACACAAGTCTCTACCACACCAGCTAATGTTTCATCAAGCTTCTTTTGATTCATGTCGTGCTGATACTGGCCTACGCCCACTGATTTAGGATCAATCTTAACAAGCTCAGCAAGTGGGTCCTGAAGACGACGAGCCATAGATGTAGCCGAACGCTGTCCCACATCAAAATTAGGAAACTCTTCTGTAGCTAGCTTGCTGGCAGAATAAACTGAAGCACCTGCCTCATTTACAATTACGTACTCTACCTTCTCTGGAATCTCTTTTAACATATCTACAATAATCTGTTCAGACTCACGGCTGGCTGTACCATTACCAAGAGAAATAAGTGAAACATTGTATTTCTTAATAAGAGCCTTGATAACCTTCTTAGTCTCCTCCACCTTATTCTGAGGAGCTGTTGGGTAAACAACAGTGGTATCTAACACTTTTCCTGTAGCATCTACAACGGCAATCTTACAGCCGGTTCTAAATGCAGGATCCCATCCGAGGACATTCCTTCCAGCAATAGGAGGCTGCATAAGTAATTGTGTAAGATTCTTTCCAAAGACGTTAATAGCTCCGTCCTCAGCAGTCTCTGTAAGATTGTTTCTAATTTCATTTTCAATTGAAGGCGCAATAAGCCTGGTATAGGCATCCTCAATTGTATCAATTAAAGCCTGATTCGTATTTACGTTATCACGACTGATAATTTTTCTTTGAAGATAATTTAAAATATCCTCCACTGGTGCTTCCACAGAAACCTTAAGGATCTTTTCTTTTTCTCCACGGTTAAGTGCAAGAATTCTATGACCTGGAAGTTTTGCAATAGCTTCATCATAATCATAATAGTTTTCATATACAGATTCAGCTTCAGCATCCTTTGCCTTAGAAATAATGCGACCATTTTTAAAGGTCTTTTCTCTAATCCATGTACGGTAATCGGCATCATCAGAAATACTTTCTGCAATAATATCACACGCACCTGCAATAGCATCCTCAGATGTGTTTACGTCCTTTTCAGGATTAATGAAGGCCTTTGCCTCTTCCTCAAGCGACTTGTCAGTCATCTGAAGGATGATGATATTAGCCAAAGGTTCTAAGCCCTTCTCCTTTGCGATAGTGGCTCTAGTACGTCTCTTAGGGCGATATGGACGATATAAATCATCAACAGCTACCTGTGTAGTGGCCTCTAAAATAGCTTTCTTAAGCTCTTCTGTAAGAAGCCCCTGCTCCTCAATTGAAGCCAGACAAGTAGCTTTTTTATCTTCAAGATTTCTTAGATATGTAAGTCTCTCAGAAAGGGTACGAAGCTGCTCATCATTAAGCCCGCCTGTAGCTTCCTTTCTATAACGTGAAATAAATGGGACAGTGTTACCTTCATCTAAAAGCTTCACTGCGGCATCAACCTGCGCAGGACGTACCTGAAGTTCTGATGCAATCTGTTTAGTAATATCCATGCTGTAACTCCTTTTTATTTAATCATCTTTTTAATGCGTGATGAAAGGTTTTGCACTAGAAGCGATGCAGCCCATGTAATAAAAATACATGCAAGTAGCAAAGCGAAAATTTCTCTGTGATTATAACCTTCTACCGAAAGATGAGAATAGAATAAAATCATTATTCTATGATGTAATAAAATTACATACCAGCTAATGCCGGAAATGTAAGTTATTATCGTATATACGAATTTATCTGATGGGATTTCCACATCACGAAGTGCAACAAGCATTGTCATGCTGATTGCAAAATAAATAAGCTCGTTTTGTTCCTGCGTAAGCTTCATCCATTCTAAAGATGGAACAAAACCAACAAGGCAAAAATATATAAATATAAGCGCTGAAATGACTGCACATGCCGCCCTTAGCTTTGTGTTGATTTGATCATCCTTAAGCTGCTGTTGAAGAAGCATTCCAATATAAAAATATACAATTATAAATAGCGGGTTCATCAATTGTGTAAATGGGAATGGATTATACACAAATAAAATAAACATATACCACACCAACAGAACAACCAATGTAATATATTTAAAGCGATTCAAAAGCTTTGCCAGAAGTGGAAATACTAAATAACAAACAACTATACATGACATAAACCACTCGCCAATCAAGTAAAAATCCACAGTGACAAGCTGAGCCACTCCGTCTAAGCCTAACAACGTAAATACAAACCTGTTAAGAGGAATGTCATGTCCTACCACCTGGTTATTTACTAAATAAGTCACCACATACATAAGTGTGTAAGCAACATAAAATGGGATTAATAATCCTTTGAATCTTCTAAGATAATATTTCTTAAGAGGTAGTTCGTACTCTCGATTGTACATGAGCGCATAGCCTGATATTACAAATAAAAACAGACTGGCTGGACGCGCTAGAATATTAAAGAAATAATTATAACCAAACATAGCACCATCTGTGCCTTGTGCCGTTACAATGTATTCTACAAAAAAATGATAAAAGAATATAAAAATGACGCCGATATCACGAAGGATATCAAGACCGATGATTCGTTTTTTCATGTATACTCTCCTAGATATTTTACTCTAGATAAGTATATATAAAAATTAATTTGTTAGCAACTTTGTAAAAACACCTCATCCGCCCCTGCGGGGCACCTTCCCCTCAAGGGGAAGGCTTTTGACTTACACCTGCGGGGCGCCTTCCCCTCAAGGGGAAGGCTTTTTTGTTTATACTGCTTCTACATTTCGAGTTGCTACTACATCTACGCCAGTGCCGCAGACATCTTTTACTACTACATCACCGATGTGGATTGGTGCATGCATTACTGCTGCATCTATTTCTTTCATAACTGCGTTAATTTTGTCCTTTGGAATATTACTTGCAGTCTTAACAGAAACTCTTGGCTTATCTCCGCCTAAAACAATTGATGTAGAAGTAACTGTACGCTCAGGATGTGTCACCTCGTTTCTGGCATATTTATCACCAATGCCACATGTATTTCCTGTTACCGAAGTAACCTCACCATTTTCTAATTCTACTGTTATCTGGCAACCCATTGGGCAGCCGATACAGGTTAATTCTCTCTTTTCCATTATCTTCGCCCTCCTTTTACTCTTCTTCAATCTTTACTGTGATTTTCTTTAAACCTGGTTTTTCTGTAAGCTTATCCTTAAGAAGGATTATCTGCTCCATTTCACCTGGTGCCATGATTCTCTTTTTGTTGTGCATTACTCTTTCATCATCAAAGTAAACACTTACATAAGAATCCTTGTAAACTGCACCCACTCTAAATCTGACTGTAAGCTTATCGTCCATTCTATCTACATTGATAGTAGATGGAACTGTATAGCGAGCGCCTTCTGTTGCAACGATTTCGATTTCCTCAGAAGAACCATCTGAAAGCTCGCCCTTGATAAACTTAGCAGCATTTTTTCCTGCTCTATCTGCTTCCTCAGAAACATAATCAACAAGGTCATGTACGTGAAGTACATTACCACAAGCAAATACGCCAGGAATGTTTGTTTCAAGAGATTCATTTACAACCGGGCCACTTGTAATAGGGCTCATAGTAACCCCTGCATTTCTTGAAAGCTCATTTTCTGGAATAAGTCCGCAGGAAAGAAGCAATGTATCACATGTGTATCTCTCCTCTGTTCCAGGAATTGGCTTTCCGTGGTTATCAACCTCAGCAATGGTAACAGCTGTAAGATGCTCCTTGCCTTCAATATCTACAACAGTGTGGCTAAGCTTTAGTGGAATACCAAAGTCATCCAGGCACTGTACAATATTTCTCTTTAAACCACCTGAGTATGGCATAAGTTCTGCCACTACCTTGACCTTTGCCCCCTCAAGCGTCATACGACGAGCCATGATAAGTCCGATGTCGCCAGAACCAAGGATTACGACCTCGCGACCTGGCATATAGCCTTCGATATTCACAAGACGCTGTGCCGTACCTGCTGAAAAGATTCCTGCTGGTCTGTAGCCTGGAATGTTTAAAGCTCCCCTTGGACGCTCTCTGCATCCCATGGCAAGAATAACTGCCCCAGCCTTAATCTGGTACATACCATCCTCACGGCTCATGGCTGTTACAACTCTATCCTCTGAGATGTCCATTACCATTGTGTTTAACTTATATTCGATTTTTGCATCTAAAACCTTTTCAATGAAACGATATGCATATTCCGGACCTGTAAGCTCCTCCTTAAATGTATGAAGACCAAATCCATTATGAATGCATTGATTTAGGATTCCTCCCAATTCCTTATCTCTCTCTAAAATAAGAATTTTTTCTACGCCAGCATTTCTAGCTGAAACAGCAGCTGCAAGACCTGCTGGGCCACCGCCTACGATTACGATATCATAATTTGTCATTAGTTGTTGCCTCCCTTCTGATTCTTGGTGCGCTCCATTACAATATTTGAACGGCCACCGCTCTTTGTAATCTCCTCATAAGGAAGACCTAATTCTCTGTGTAAGATTTCCATTGTCTTTGGTGAGCAGAAACCAGCCTGGCATCTTCCCATACCAGCACGTGTTCTTCTCTTAACACCATCAAGAGAACGAGCTCCAAGTGGTCTATGAATTGCATCTAAGATTTCGCCCTCTGAAATAGATTCACATCTACAAATAATATTTCCATAAGCTGGATTTTTCTTAATTAATTCATTTCTTTCTTCAACTGAAAGGTCTGCTGGGTTCATTACGTCCTTTCTGGTGCTAATCCAATTAGCCTTCTTAGAAAGTCCCATCATATCCTTTAACATATTTCCTACCATCTCACCAATAGCTGGAGAAGATGTTAAGCCTGGAGACTCAATAGCCGCACAATCGATGAAGTGTGGTGCGCCATCTACTTCTCCGATTATGAATTCGTGTCTTGCCGCATGTGCACGAAGTCCAGCAAATGATGTAATAACCTTTCTCATAGGAAGATTCTTTACGTGATCATTTGCCTTTGCAATTAAATCTCCAATACCATCTGCTGTTGTATTTGTTCCTTCTTTATCATCAATATCAATAGCAGTTGGTCCAACAATAAGATTGCCATGTACAGTAGGTGATACAAGTACGCCCTTACCAAGATTTGTTGGCTGTGGGAAAATTGTATGGGATACATGAGTACCAACCTCTTTATCTAGCAGGCAGTAATCTCCACGTCTTGGAATGATTTCAATCTTGTCATCATCCTTGCTTACCATATTGTGGATTACGCCTGAATATACGCCTGCTGCATTAACAACATATCTTGTTACATATTCGCCATTATTTGTGCGGATATGCCATAATCCTTCTTCGTCCTTAACTATATCTTCCACCTTAGTGTTAAATCTGAAATCAACACCGTTCACGTTAGCATTCTCAGCCATTGCAATATTTAACTTGAATGGGCAGATAATGCCACCTGTTGGTGCAAGTAATGCTCCTTCTACATTGTCAGAAAGGTTTGGCTCAAGCTCCAAAGCTTCCTCACGAGTTAAGATTCTCATATCCTTAACTCCGTTTTTGATACCTCTGTCATAGAGGTCCTGAAGTCCTGATAGAGCCTCTTTGTGGATACATACAACCATGGAACCATTTCTCTTAAATGGAATGTCCAAATCTCGGCAGAGGTCGTCCATCATTTCATTTCCACGTACATTTAATTTAGCCATTAATGATCCTGCAGCTGCATCGAATCCTGCATGAACAATTGCTGAATTGGCCTTTGATGTTCCTTCGCAAACATCCTCACATTTTTCTAGAACACAGACATTTACTTCATATCTAGAAAGCTCTCTTGCAATTGCGCTGCCAGAAACGCCTGCGCCTATGATTATGACATCATATAACATAGTTTAATCTCCTCGTAATAAATTTTGTAACTAAAGAAGGAGTCGGCAATTAGACGCATCTCATCATGCGTTCAATACCGACTCCAATCCTCAGTGTATACAATAGTTCAGTTTTAAAATGGTTCCAGTATTGAATACTGAAATACTTATATAGGTTGATAAAAAATGGTAAATCTTAATTAGCCAAACATCTGAGCTGCTGCAAGTGCGTTGTAAAGAAGTGATGCTACTACACCGCCGCAAATAGGTGCTACTAGTGGAATCCAGCCATATTCCCAGTTTGCATTCTTCTTACCAAAGTTTGGTGCAAGAAGCTGATATGCTAAACGTGGAGCTGAATCTCTTGCTGCGTTCATTGCGTATCCTGTAAGTCCGCCAAATGAAGCACCGCAAGCTACGATTACACCGTAAACAAGTACCCAAGAAACATTTGACTCGCCAGCTGCACCTGGAATAAGAGCAAGTGTAAATACAAGTACAAATGTTGCTACAAACTCAGAAAGGAAGTTAAGTGCTGGGTTTGGGATAGAAGGTGCTGTACAGAAGCATCCTCTAACTGTATCATCATTGCCTGTTGCATTGATATGGTCATGATAGAGAAGAATAAGGATAGCTGCTCCAACAAAACCACCAAGAAGCTGTGCAATAATCTGTCCAGGAACTGTGCTCCAGTCGCCAGTTCTAAGTGCAATGCCAATTGTAACTGCTGGGTTGAATGCTGATGGGCAACCTGTAAATCTGCTCATTGCGAATGCAGGAACCATAACTGCCATTCCCCAACCGATAAGGATGTGAACTGCGCCGCCACCCTTGAAGCCTGACTTCTCCAGGTTTACGTTACAGCAAACACCATCACCGAGTAAAACAAGAATAATTGTACCAATAAATTCTCCCAAATATACTGACATATACATTTACCCCCTAATATTTAGTTTTTATACAAGCGCCCTCCAAGAATTTCATGCTCCCGGAGGCCACCTTCCATACTTTCGCTCCGGTCCAGTAGGTCCTCGCTCGGTATGGAGCCTTCCTCCTCGCGCTTACGTAGACTATGTAGGCGCTTAAACACTCAATTATCCTAACTGTTTACGTTACTCCTTAGCCCAACCGCGGGTTGCAGCTACGGCCTGTGACCAACCTTTGATGCACTTGTTACGTGTTTCGTCTGTCATCTCTGGCTTGAATTCTTTATCAACTGCCCAGTTCTTGATAACGTCTTCTTTGCTCTTCCAGTAACCAACTGCAAGACCTGCAAGGTAAGCAGCACCCATAGCTGTTGTCTCAACGCAGCTTGGACGAAGAACGTTAGTGTTGATAATATCTGACTGGAACTGCATCAAGAAGTTGTTGTTTGATGCACCACCGTCAACCTTAAGTGATGTAAGATGCTTGCCTGAATCAAGCTCCATAGCATGAAGTACATCATAGGTCTGATAAGCAAGAGACTCAAGTGTAGCTCTGATGATGTGGTATTTGTTTACGCCACGAGTAAGACCTGTGATAGCTCCACGTGCATATGGATCCCAATATGGAGCGCCAAGACCTGTAAATGCAGGTACAACGTAGCATCCGTTTGTATCCTTAACGCGTGTAGCGAAGTACTCTGAATCTGGTGAAGAATCAACAATCTTTAACTCATCACGGAGCCACTGGATTGCAGCACCAGCAACATATACAGAACCTTCAAGTGCATATGTAACCTTACCATCTAATCCCCAAGCGATAGTTGTAAGAAGGTCATTCTTAGAGAAGATTGGCTTCTCACCTGTGTTCATAAGCATGAAGCAACCTGTTCCGTATGTGTTCTTTGCTTCGCCTTCGTTGTAGCATGTCTGTCCGAAAAGAGCTGCCTGCTGATCACCAGCAGCACCAGCGATACGGATAGGACCACCGAAGAATTCTGGATCAGATTCACCATAGATGCAGCTAGAAGGCTTAGCCTCTGGAAGCATGCTCTTTGGAATTTCAAGAATCTGGCAAAGCTCGTCATCCCACTCAAGTGTGTTGATGTTGAATAACAATGTTCTTGAAGCGTTAGAGTAATCTGTTACGTGTACTTTACCCTTTGTCAACTTGTAGATTAACCAAGAATCTACAGTACCGAAGCAAAGCTCGCCTTTTTCAGCTCTTTCTCTAGCACCTTCTACGTTGTCAAGAATCCAACGAATCTTTGTACCTGAGAAATATGGATCGAACTTAAGACCAGTTTTCTGCTGGAATTTCTCAACGATTCCCGGAATCTTACCCTTCATCTGCTCAGCAAAATCTGCTGTACGACGGCACTGCCATACAATAGCGTGATGTATTGGCTGTCCTGTTGCTCTATCCCATACAATAACAGTCTCGCGCTGATTTGTGATACCGATAGCTGCGATATCTTCCGCTGTAGCGCCAACCTTCTGCATAGCCGCACGAGCTACTGAAAGCTGTGTCTGCCAGATTTCGTTAGCATCATGCTCTACCCAGCCTGGCTGTGGGAAATACTGAGTAAACTCCTTCTGTGCAACAGAGCACATCTCACCTTTCTCATTGAAAAGGATACATCTGTTACTTGTTGTTCCGGCATCTAGCGCCATTACGTATTTTGCCATTATTACTCCTCCTTCTTTTGCCTTATGGCTTTAGTAAGTTACCAGGAGCAAGGGAACGCATCTAAAGCTGCCATACTTCCTCGTTAGTGGTAGATACAGCAAGCACCCCATTATTTAGTGCGTTCATTACATCATCTCTATCGCTGATAAGACCTCCTGCCAAAACGGGAACGCGGCTAACAGCATTCACCTTTTTGATTATCTTAGGAAGTACTATACCAGGTAGGATTTCGATGACATCCGGCTGTGATATTCCATGACGGTCCTGCTTTTCAATATTCACAAGAGCCATGCTGTCAATTACGAAATATCTAAGCACTGTGTATAGACCTAACTCCTTCGCCCTTGAGATAAGATTACCCTTGGTGGTGATAATACCATCCGCCTTAGTATTATTCTTGATAAAGTCGACTGAGATTTCTTTAGTGTTATTAAGACCTGTTATAAGATCTAGGTGAACCATTGCGATTTTTCCTGAATCCTTAATTCGCTTTACGATTGCTGGAATCGTACAAACGTCCCCATATAATATAAAGATTATTTCACAATCGGTTTCAATGGCTTTTTCCAACCCCTTGTCGTCCTTAATGGCTGCTATTACTGGATTTGCCTCCAGCTTTTCGATGAACGCTCTATGCATTATTTATACTCCTTAAATACCCTTATTAATGTCCTTTTAGGCACAAAAAAAGAACATGCCTATAGACCAAAGAGCTCATCTCTTTTCAACAGCCACATTCTCATCTCTCACGGGCGTTTATTAACTTTTGTAAATACATAATAACTCACATGTGGGTAAATTTCAACATATTATTTTCACAATTTAGACGTTTTCTGTACATATTTACTATTTTTGTGACCATTCAATAAATCCGGCGACCGGATTAAATGCAGATTGCACAAAAGCCCCCTCAGACTGTTATCTGAGAGGGCTACTAATTACTTTTGTGCTTCCATTATAGCATTATATAAATCGTCATATTCTTCGAAAGCAGGAACATCTGGGTGAGACTTCTTAATCTCATCTGTGCTTCTGAACAAGAAGCCAGCAGCAGAGTTTTCAATCATACCCAAATCGTTATAGCTATCGCCGCTTGCAATAGTTTCAAAGCCACAAGACTGAAGTGCCTTTACTGTAGTAAGCTTCGTCTGGTCGCAGCGCATCCTATAGCCTGTAATCTTGCCATCCTCTGCAACTGTAAGCTCATTGCAAAAGATTGTTGGATATCCAAGCTTTTTCATAAGTGGCATTGCAAACTGTGAAAAAGTATCGCTAATGATTATAACCTGGCCGTTTGCTCTAAGCTTGTCCAAAAACTCCTTAGCGCCAGGTAGCGGATCAATCTTCTCTATAGTATCCTGAATCTCCTTAAGGCCAAGACCATGCTCATTTAAAATATCAATGCGATACTGCATAAGCTTATCGTAGTCTGGCTCATCCCTTGTAGTCTTCTTAAGCTCAGGAATGCCTGAGGCTTCAGCAAATTCTATCCAAATTTCAGGGACCAAAACACCTTCTAAATCTAAACAAGTAATATACATAATATCTCCAAGTCCGCATTAATTACGTAGACAATCATTATTTCACTACGCTCATCTAACACGATTCGCTTTAGTAAAACAATAATTGTCTACTATTAATGCTCATCTAAATTTTTAGGTACTAAAATATTTCTAGAAAAAACGTATTACGCTGATGACGCCGCCTAATGCTGCTTTACGCTCGGCGAATTCGGCTTCGGTCATTTCTTCCGTGATGAATGCTATTTCATCATCCAGGTCTAAATCTGTGTACTGAACGTTACCAAATTCGTTTTCGATATTTGATTGCAGAGCTGAAGTACGAACGAAATATTTGAAACGTTGCTCGTTTGGGTCAGCAAGCTCTATATGCTCATTAGCCCAGCCGATACGAACGTGCTTATCTGTATTTCTTGCAAGGAATACTAAATCTCCAACTACTGCTGATGCTGTAGGAAGAGCTCCTGCACCTGCACCGTAGTAAAGGGATTCTCCTAGCATGTTACCAACAACTGCAACTGCATTCATAACACCAGATACGTGGTAAAGCATCTGCTCTGAGTTTACAAGATATGGTGCCACACGACATGAGTATGTATCACCACATTTAACAGCTCTTGCAACAAGCTTAATGCTATATCCCATAGATTTAGCGTACTTAAAATCTGTTGCAGAAATCTTGCTAATTCCTTCTGTAGGAATTTCTTTATAATCAACATTCTTACCAGTAACAATTGAGGTAAGGATGGCAATCTTGCGGCAACTAT
Organism: Pseudobutyrivibrio sp.; assembly: GCA_017934625.1. Lineage (GTDB taxonomy): Bacteria > Bacillota > Clostridia > Lachnospirales > Lachnospiraceae > Pseudobutyrivibrio. Next base: position 19,034 of record JAGBJE010000083.1, read on the forward strand.
CGTGACCTTCTACATCTGCTGTAGGATCCTTTTCAGCATAGCCTAAAGACTGTGCCTCTGAAAGGATCTGGTCGTAGTCGCTACCAAACTGCTCCATATTAGTAAGCATATAATTGGTTGTGCCATTACATATAGCAGCAATCTCTTCAATAACATCACCAGTCAGACATGCTGTAAGAGTACGAATAATAGGAATTCCTCCGCCAACAGCCGCTTCAAAAACAAAGTTTGTTCCATTGTCCTTGGCAATCTTCATGAGCTCAGCACCCTTGTCAGCAACCAAAGCCTTGTTAGAGGTGGTAACTGATTTGCCGGATTCAAGCATAGCTTTTACGAATGTAAATGCTGGCTCAACACCGCCCATAGTTTCAACTACAAGTTTTACCTCTTTGTCTTTGACAATATCCTTGTAGTCTTTAACAAAACAATCTTTGTGTGGGTCATCAGGGAAATCTCTTAAATCAAGGATGTATTTTAAATCCAACGATTCGCCTAATCTCTCAGTAATTATGTCTTTGTTAGTATCCAATACTTTTGCCACACCAGAACCGATGGTTCCATATCCCATAATTGCTACTTTCATGTTGTCACTCCCTTGCTAAAATTTTTACGTAATGAACACCTTCCACATTCTCTATTGCAGATACCAAATCGGCGTAATCAACTCCTGTTTCTGGAATCTTAACAGAAAGAGTAAGTGAAGCGGAGCCTCCAACAGGGACACTTTGATGTATGGTCAAGATATTAACCTTGAAATGAGCAATTTCATCAAGCACTCGAGACAAAATACCTGGCTCATCCAAAAGCTGAATAACCACATTGACCGTCTTACCCTTGGTGTCCTCATGGAATGGATTAATGTCGTCCTTGTACTTATAAAAAGAACTACGACTAATTCCTATTAATTCTGTAGCTTCCTGAACAGAGCATTTCTTCTCTTCTATAAGCTTCTTGGCTGCAACAACCTTCAGCAAAACATCAGGTACAGCCTTCTCCTTTAAAACATAATAGGTAGTTTTTTCCGACATAATCCCTCCATAGGTGTCTTTCCCACGAATACATTTGTATTCGTTCAGAAGATAATAACATTAATTAATCTATAAAGCAAGTTAATCTGTATCTAAATTTCCTCTATCCGGACAGCCAAGAGACAGCCATTTAAGATATGCATTCATAAATGGAGTTACCTTTCCATCTAAGACTGCATCAGCATTTCCTGTCTCTTCACCAGTTCTTAAGTCCTTTACCATAGTGTATGGCTGAAGCACATATGAACGGATTTGGTTGCCCCAACCGATTTCAGATACTTCGCCTCTGATTCCGCTGGCCTTTGCAGCATTTTCCTCCTGCTTTAAAAGAAGCAGCTTTGTCTTTAACATCTGCATAGCCTTGTCTTTATTCTGATGCTGGCTTCGCTCATTCTGACAGGTTACCACTATTCCCGTAGGGAAATGTGTGATACGTATAGCCGAACTGGTCTTATTGATATGCTGACCACCAGCACCTGATGAACGATAGGTATCGATTCTGATATCCTCATCCCTTATCTCTACATCAACATCTTCGTTTATTTCTGGCATTACATCACAGGATGCAAAGGATGTCTGCCTCTTGCCCTGGGCATTGAATGGAGAGATTCTTACCAATCTATGAATACCCTTCTCTGATTTTAAAAATCCATAGGCATTCTCGCCATTAATCTGGAAGGTAACAGATTTGATACCCGCTTCATCTCCCTCCAGATAATCAAGTTCCTCAATCTCAAAGCCTTCATCTGAAGCCCAGCGAGAGTACATACGATAAAGCATCTGTACCCAGTCACAGGCCTCCACGCCACCGGCACCTGAATGAAGTGTAACGATGGCATTATCACCATCATATTCACCAGATAGCAGCGTCTTCATTCTTAGCTTTTCAAGAGATTCTTCAAACTCCTCAATTAAAAGAGCAACTGTATCTACAATTTCCTGGTCCTCTTCCTCATTGCCAAGTTCAATGTAATCCTCAATCTCTTTATATAAATCTTCTATTTTATCTATTACAGCTACGTCATCCTTCATAGACTTTAGCTCTTTCATCTTCATGGTAGATGTGCTTGCATCTGTCCAAAAATCTGGAGCCTCCATCTCACGCTCTAGTTCTTCTATACGCGCTTTTTTAGCTGCGACGTCAAAGTGAATCCCTCACTTCCGTCATAGAATTCTTTTGCGACGCTAGTCGCTGTTTGAACTGATCTAGTTCTATCACGAAAATCACCTCTTTCTCTCGCAAGTTACGTTATTTTTCAGACAATACCTCTAGGGCTTTTTGGATTTGGTTGTCGAGGGTTATGTCGTATTTATCACCTTCGGCGCCCATAAATTCGTACTCAAGCTCAATATCAGGCTTGATGCCTTTGCCATGGATACACTCACCACTAGGCGTATAGTAGGTCTGAGTAGTAAGCTTCAGAGCCGAGCCATCACTTAGCGGTATTGTGGATTGAACAATTCCCTTTCCAAATGTAGTGGTTCCAATTATTGTACCATATTCAAAATCTCTGATTGCACCTGTAAAAATCTCTGCTGCTGATGCAGTGTTACCATTTACAAGAACTGTCATTGGGATTGATTTGTAGCTTGAACCCTTAGATGTATAATCTTCACGATTGCCAGCCTTATCCATGGTATAAACCACTGTGCCCTCTGGAAGAAGATAGTCTAGTATATCAACAACTGAATCCACAAGACCACCGCCATTATTTCTCATATCAAAGATAACTGACTCCATGCCCTGCTTCTCCAAATCCTGGTATGCAGCTACGAAATCATCATAAGTATGCTCTGTGAACTGTGAAACTACGATGTAACCTACATTGCCTTCAAGCATTTGATGTTCTACTGTTTGTATTGCGATGTCTGCTCTTGTGCAGGTAACCTCCAGCTCTTCACCTTCACGGTTAATCACCAGCTTCACATCTGTTCCTGCTTCACCTCTTATGTGATCAACAAAGACATCTAAATCTTCATCAACTGCAAGGTTGCCATCGGCAGATACAATGCTATCTCCTGCAAGGAGACCTTCTTTCTCCGCAGGTGATTCAGCATAAACCTTAGTGATTGTAACCTCACCTGTCTTGACATCCTTTTGAAGAAGAGCTCCAATACCAGCATAGTTGCCAGTAAGTGTCTGCATCAAATCATTGTATTCATCCTCAGTATAGTAAGCTGAATATGGGTCGTCTAAGCTTTCCACAATGCCTTTATACACTCCATCTACCATAGCCTGCTTATCTGCATCCTTATAATAGTAGTTTTCTATTATATAGATTAAGGTTTCCAGTTTGCTGGCCGAATTACCATAAACCAAGCCCCCTTCTGAGAGCTTATCATTATTAAGAGAATCTATTACCTCTGTTGAAGACTGGTCTATCTGAGACTTTTTATTAGATGTGACTGCGATTAGACCAGCAAATGTAATCACTCCTCCTAAAATCACGCCGATAATCAAACTAAGAACCACAGGCCACTTCTTTGGCTTTGGGCTAATTTCTGGCGCTATTGTTGAATCAATTTCTGTGTTCATCTTTATGCCTTTCTATTTTTCCCTAATAGTGACAAAGTGCCAAAGCTTACGCCAAGGCACTTACAAATTTCATATTTTACGTAAGCAAAGCTTACTAAACTCTAAGATGCTTATGCAATGTCACTCTTGAACCGACCCAACCGATTCCAATACCAAGAATAAGTGATATTGGAACAAGAGTCCTGAATATTGTCTCTACTGGAATGAATGTTACCATTTTGCTAAGGAAGTTGAATTCTTCTGCCGCGTATCTAATAACTCTTCCGTAAATGAAATACAAAAGAATAAGCGGAATAGCTGAACCAATCAATCCAATAAATATACCTTCTACAACAAATGGTTGTCTAACAAAAGCATCCTTGGCTCCGATTAATTTCATAATAGCAATTTCTTCTCGGCGGACGGAAATGCCCACCATTACAGTATTGCTAATCAGGAATACTGAAACTGCAAGAAGTATGATAACGATAGCCATAGAAACAATAGTGATAGCTTTGTTAATATCAGTAAGAGTCTTTGCAGCAACCTCTGACTTATTAACCTGTCTAACACCATCTAAGCCCTCTAAGAAGGAAACAAGTGTAGACTGCATTGAAACATCACTAAGATAAATCTCATAGTTAGCTGAATTAGCAAGAGGATTATCATCAGCGAAACCAGCTGCAAGTGCAGGGTTATCTCCGAAATATTCCTTTTGGTAATCCTCCCAAGCCTGCTCAGCAGATATATAATCGTAACTAGCTACCTCTGGGCGCTTAGAGATTTCTTTACCAATTTCTTCTATTCTAGCTTTTGATGTACCCTCGTTAAAGAATACTGTAACTGCAACTCCTTCTTCAGCAGTCTTAACCATAGACTGGAAGTTTGCTCCTAAGGAATAAAAAATACCAAATAAGAAAATACATGCTGTCATAGTTGCTATTGAAGCAAGAGAGAACATCTTATTACGCCATACATTCTTAAGACCTTGGCCGATATTGTACATATGGGTACTAATCTTCATAGTCATCACCTCCAACATCGCTGACTACCACGCCTTTTTTGATGGTGATAACCCTCTTATTCATAGCCCTAACTATTTCCATATTATGAGTAACAACAAGAACAGTGGTACCTCTCTGATTAATCTCATCAAGAAGCTTCATAATTTCCCATGTATTATCACTGTCAAGATTTCCTGTAGGCTCATCTGCAAGAATAATCTTTGGTTCATTAACAAGCGCACGAGCTATTGCCACACGCTGTTGCTCTCCACCAGACAACTGGCTAGGGCGAGATTTATACTTGGCTGCCAAGCCAACAAGAGAAAGAATGGTAGGAACCTTCTTTTTAATATCTCTATTAGATGACTCAACAACCTTCATAGCAAATGCTACATTTTCATAAACATTACGGTCAGGCAGAAGCCTAAAATTCTGAAACACAACTCCAACATTTCTTCGATACATTGGAATCTTTTTATGTGTAACCTTCTTTAAATCCTGTCCATTTATATATATCTTGCCTTTTGTAGGCTCTAATTCTTTAAGTAGTAGTCTAATAAGTGTTGATTTACCAGAACCACTATCTCCAACTATAAAAACAAATTCGCCGGGATCAATATGAATAGTCACATCCTCTAAGGCTGGCTTGCCAACCTCGTATGACTTGCTAACGTGATCTAATCGTATCATTAAAACTTCTCATCCTCCATATACTTCATGTACTTAACAACCATGAGGGCAATCTTAAATGTAATAGCATCCTCAAAAACTCTTAAATCAAGCCCTGTGCTCTTTTCCAACTTATCCAGACGGTATACTAAAGTGTTACGATGGATGTAAAGCTGTCTAGATGTTTCTGAAACATTAAGACTGTTCTCAAAAAACTTATCTATAGTTGTAAGTGTCTCTTCGTCAAAATCATCAGGTGATTTGTTGTCAAATATCTCTGAAATAAACATCTTGCAAAGAGGAATAGGGAGCTGATAAATAAGACGTCCAATTCCTAGTGCTGAGTATGCAATAATTCTCTTCTCGCTAAAGAATATCTTGCCAACATCCATAGCCATGTTAGCTTCCTTGTAGGAACGAGATACTTCTTTAATCTCACCTACAACTGTTCCGTAGGATACGCGGATGTTCTTAGAATCCTTATCGTGGAAAGCATCGATTATAACTGCAGCGATTTTTTCCACATCATCATAGGTATCATTTTCACCTAATTCCTTAACAACTATGATGTTGTGCTCATCAACAGCTGTAACAAAATCCTTGGTCTTTCCTCCAAATACAGAACGAACTCTATCAAGCTCGTCCCCATCCTTATCAGGACCGACCTCTACTATCATTACTACTCTTCTGGCATTAATATCTATATGAAGCTTCTTGGAACGATTGTAGATATCAACAAGCAGTAAATTGTCCAACAGAAGGTTTTTAATAAAGTTATCCTTATCAAATCTTTCCTTGTAGGCAATCATTAACTCCTGAATATGAAGTGCAGCAATCTTCCCCACAGTAGATGCTTCTTCATCATCACCATGTGCCAAGATAACAAACTCAAGCTGAGTGTCATCAAAGACCTTAAAGAAATGATAGCCTAAAGCCACCTGGCTGTCTGCCTCTGACGCTGCAAAAACGGCTACTGCATCAGAAAGCTGGGCTGTATCGTTAAATGTGGATGCACATACCACACCATCCGAATCAGTCACTGCCAAATCTATCTTGGTAAGCTGATGTAAGCCTTCTATAGTGTTTTGCATGATTTGATTAGAAATCATATGGATTACCTCCCGATTATATATGCAATATTAACAATGCTCTTATGTCTTTTTGCATACAAATTCACATAACCTATGCCCATTTTAATATAAATAACCAAAAAAGGAAATAGCAAACTTACATTTATTTATGCAAATTTACAAGTCTCAATTTATTTACATAAGTGTGGAATTTTTGTGAAACAAGGTTTAATTTGTATTATTATCTGATAATATGTCTAATTTTCAGATTGGTGTACTTCACTTCTAAAGTCAAGCAATTTTAGCATTTTGACAACTTTTGTCGATATGAACCAAAACGCTTGTTTGTGTAAATTGTGGATAACTCATGCTTAACGTTCACATTTTTTGTGGATAAAGTGGATAAAAGGTTTACAAGTCCAATTTTACGCCTATATTTTATAAACTATTGTTGAAAAATAATTTCATTTCCACACTTTTATAAATTATATTTCATTTTAACTAATAACTTTTTTGTGCACTTTTTCTTAAAATCCCAGGAAACTATTTAATATTATTTTCAGACAATTGTTCATACTTTATATCATATATTACTAAACTTTAATGCTTATTTCCACCCCAAGGTTTCGTAACGCTTAGTAAATATACTGCATCTCTATCTATATGCACAAAAATGGCGCCGCATATGCGACGCCATGATAATAACTATTTTAGAAGATTCTTCTGATTGCAAGAATGTTCTTGTAATTAACATCTGAGTATGTAATACCTGTTCTTGCATTTGAAGCGTGAAGTAATGTTCCGTTACCAGCGTAGATACCAACATGGCCTGAGTAACATACGATATCACCAGGCTGCATCTCATCATAAGATACTCCATAACCTACACTACGCATTGCACTTGATGAATGAGGAAGACCTACACCAAATGCTGAATAAACACTCATTACGAATCCAGAGCAGTCTGTACCACTTGTAAGTGATGAGCCACCGTAAACATAAGGGTTACCAACAAACTGTGCACCATAGTTAACAACTGAGCTTCCGCTTGAACCAGATGGAGCTGAATAGCTCTTACCTGATGATGAAGACTTAGAAGATGATGAAGATGACTTAGCAGATGCTGTAGCCTTTTCAGCTGCTGCCTTAGCAGCCTTCTTATCTGCCTCTTCCTTAGCAAGTCGAGCTTCCTCGTGAGCCTTAGACTCTGCAACGGTAAACTCTGTAGAAATATTAACGTAATCTGTGCTAACATAACCGTCACCAGCATCACATGTAACCTTAACCCAACCAGAATCCTCCATAGACTCATCAATGATGGTAAGGTCGTCGCCAAGTGGAAGTAAATCTATGACTGAAGAATCTGTACTAGCTTCCTCTCTAACATATAATGTCTGAGTATTAACTGTAGCAACTCTTCGAGACATTTCCTTAGCTAATTCTTCGTTACCCTGTACTACGAATTCGCTCTTAACATATCCTGTTACATCACCAGATGTGATGCAAACCCAAGTACCATCCTCAGCCTCAACTGTCTCGGAAACTGTACCAGCAGATTTGTTATAAAGCTTTCCAACATATTCGCTATCAGCAGAAGCGCTCTCACGAATGTATACATAATTATCAACCTGAGCGATTGCGATATTAGCGTATGGATTCTCAGCTGTAGCAACCCACTCTGATTCATTCTCTGCTAACTGTGTCTCAGTACCAATGGCTGTAGAGTTAGCAAGCATATCGTTAACTGAAAGCTGTGCACCTGCGAACGCTGTATAGTTAGTAGTCTCAAGAACGCCTGTAGCACTAGAAAGGGCACTAACACCTGATGTAGCGCTAGCAGCATCTGAACAAAGTGAAATGCTAGATGCAACAACACAAGCAGCAAGTGTATAGCTAACAGTCTTTGTAAACTTTGAATTCATTTTGTAAAAAACCTCCGAATTTGTTACAAACTTATTACAACTGTTGTAATTATATAGTTTAACAGTTTATATGTCAAGTCCATCTTTACTAAGCTTTTGCTTTGAGAAAATAGGGCTCTTAAAATGTAACAATTTAGTAAACTAATTATTTCTGTAAATACTTTTGAATAGATGTAATAGCATTAGCGCCATCAGCAGTAGCTGTAAGCACTTGGCGAAGTTGCTTTGTTCTAACATCTCCAGCTGCAAAAAAGCCTGCTACTGAAGCTTTGCAGGTCTCGTCAGCAAGAATATAGCCATTAGCGTCTGTCTCAAGTAACTCTGATAGAAATGCTGTGTTAGGAGTTGTACCTACGGCAATAAATATTCCATCAACAGCTAGCTGTGTTGCTACGTCAGTCTTGTTATTTCTAATAGAAATAGACTCCACAGAAGCAGCGCCATTGATTGAATCCACAACAGTATCATATATTATTTCAATATTATCAGTTGCTTTTACCTGATCCTGTAAAATCTTGGCGCCCCTAAACTCATCTCTTCTATGTATTAAATAGACCTTAGTGCAAAATCTGGATAAATAGATGGCGTCTTCAAGAGCAACATCTCCACCACCTACAACTGCCACCTGCTTTTCCTTGAAGAACGCACCATCACAGGTAGCGCAATAAGATACGCCCATTCCTGAAAGCTCATCCTCACCAGGACAGCCAAGCTGCTTATTAGAAGCTCCTGTTGCAATAATGACAGCTTTAGCAGAATAGCTTTGCTTTTTTGTAACAAGCTCCTTAGTAGAACCATTATCTATAATAGAAGTAACTTTACCTCTGGCAAATTCAACGCCGAGCTTATCACAGTGTTGCCTCATTGCGTCAGCAACCTCCTGCCCAGAAGCCCCTGGAAAACCCGGGTAATTATCTATCTCGTAGGTGTTAAGAATCTGTCCACCGCTAATGGAGCTAGTGTCTAATATTAAAATATCAAGCCCCGCTCTTTTACCGTAAATACCAGCAGCAAGTCCCGCTGGACCCGCTCCAATAATTATTACATCATAAACCATTATTCTTCTCCGATTAATTACTTAATTGCTATAGCCTCTGCTTCAAGTAAAACATCCTTTGGAATACGAGCAACCTCGATGCATGAGCGTGCTGGAAATGGCTCAGGAAAATACTTTGCATAAACTTCGTTAATAGCTGCAAAATCATTCATATTCTTAATAAAGACTGTTGTCTTAACAACATTAGACATTGATGTGCCTGCTGCTTCTAAAAGTGCGCTCATGCTCTTGAATACACGGTCTGCCTGAGCTGCTGCACCCTCTGGGATTTCTCCTGTGGCAGGATCAACTGGAATGATGCCTGAAGTGTACACCATACCGTTTACTTCGATTGCCTGTGAATATGGGCCGATTGCGGCTGGTGCTGATGTAGTTGAGATAACATTTTTCATTACTTTAATCCTCCTTTTGCTTGCCAGTTACTCACTAGCTATTCTCTTGCCTTACGTATCTTACCCTCATTAAGAGTAATCTTACGTTCCTTGTAGAGTCTTCCAATAGCACGCTTAAAAGCAGCCTTTGAAAGACCAGTTTCTCTTTTTATAACCTCTGGAGATGCCTTTTCTGAAAATGGCAAAACTCCAGCATAGCTATCAATTAAATCAAGAATTGCCTGGGCATCATCCTCCATTTGGATATATGCCTTATCTCTAATGGTAACATCACACTTACCATCTTCTTTAATGCCTGTGATTCTAACCATAAGGACATCTCCAATTCTAAACTTAGTAACATCCTCATGTCTAGGTATCATTGCTGAATATTTGTCCTCTAATGCTACGAAGGTACCAAAGTCATGACCGAATTCATAAATTCTAGCTTCTACCTCATCGCCCACCTGATAAGGTGGCTTCTTTGAAAGCATATCATAAATGCCCTTCATGCTGGCACATAATCTCTCACTTTTATCAATGTAAACTCTGACAAGAATCTCATCACCCTCTGATGGTTGTCTAGTCATTTCCTTAAAAGGAAGGAATAAATCCTTTTCAAGGCCCCAATCTAAAAATGCGCCTACCTTATTAACCTGACTAACAGTAAGGACGCCCATCTGTCCAAGTGTAAGCAGAGGCTTTGCCGTTGTAGCTATAAGCCTGTCTTTGGAATCCTTGTATACAAACACACTGATTTCATCTGCAATGGCTGCATTTTCCGGAACCTGCTTCTTAGGAAGTAAGACTCTTTCCTCACCATCTGTAAGATAGACACCAAACTCTACCTTCTTTTGTATTTTAAGCTTTTGAATTTCACCTAATCTCATTATTTATACTCCACTATCGTATATACTTCATCATCCTTTTTAAGGACCACCTGATAACCTGTTTCTAATTTTACCAAATATACATCTAATTCATCAAATAATAAAGCTGCCTTTTTGTAGCTAATATCTATTCCTGAGAAACCTTCCTCTGGTAAAAACCTACGGGTTACATCTATATAGAATGAATTATTCATATGACCGTTTGTATCGATGTGACTCTCGGTAACAACAAAGGTTCCTACCTTTTGTCCTGCCTTATTATAATGAAGCTTAGGACGTTTAAAATCAAACTGTGGCCTATCTGCATCCTCTGGATAAGCTGCTGCAATCTTATCATTTATTCTGGCAGGCTTAAGATTTTTAATATCCATTAAAACCCATAGGGAGTCGGCATATACTAAAACCTCTCCAGCCGCATCACATATTGTATAGATACGTCTAGCCATCATGCCTCTGACCTGATATGGATAGGTGGCTATTGTGATTTTCTCTAAATATTTAGGAAGGCGATTAATGTGTATCTCGTAGCTTGTAACAAACCAGCCTCTATCTATTGATGTAAGATAATTAACACCTACCCCAACATCATCTGAATGGAAGCAACTACAATCCTGCATATAATTAACCAACGCAAAATATGTTAAATTGAGATTTGAATCCACCTCGCTATAGCTAACCCTATCACTATACTTATACATTTCGTCTCCTTAATAAACATAACTATAACAAAAAAGACCTAAGCTATGAACTGCTTAGGTCTAGCTGGCCCACAAGGATTCGAACCTTGAAATGACGGAGTCAGAGTCCGTTGCCTTACCATTTGGCGATGGGCCAATGTTTCTTGTTTTGTTTCCGCTTTGCCGCGTCAACGAATGTTATTATAAGGCCTACTTTTAAAAAACGCAAGCATTTTTTTCATATTTTTTTCACTTTTTTAAAATTTTATTAGTTCACCCTCTAGAATGCCGTATTTTACAGGGTTTTCCCAATCGATAATTGCAGCTCCAGATGTCTTATCTGCTACCTTTTTTTCAATTTCTTCTATTTGTTCAACTGGAACTACGGAAGAAATAATAACATCAGCACCAAAATCTGTATTTAAAATTGGCAGTTCATACTCTCTCAGAAGATATTCTATTTTTCCATATCCATTGTAATCTGTAGTGATGCTACATGGTCTACCATCCTTAGGCTCCAGAATCATGCAAGCCTTTAATCCTTCTATTACAGCGCCCTGATAAGCTCTAACAAGACCGCCTGTACCCAAAAGCACTCCGCCAAAATATCTGGTAACTACTACAACGCAATTATGAATATTCTCTCGAAGAAGTACATCTAACATAGGTCTTCCCGCTGTACCGGCTGGCTCCCCATCATCATTGCATCTGGTGATTTCGTTGTTCTCTCCTATTACAAATGCAGCGCAGTTATGTCTGGCATCCCAATATTCTTTTTTCTTTGAAGCAATAAAATCTATTGCCTCCTGTTCAGTTTTAACAGGGGAGATGTGAGCAATAAATCTGGATTTCTTTTCTTCCAGCTCTCCAACTCCACCCTCATAAATAATTTTAAAGCTCTTATTTTCCATAGGTTTATTATAATTGATAATTTTGGTATAATGAAGTCTAAATTGGAGGTTATTATGAATTACGGAAAAGAAAATGCAGCTAAGCAATCCGCCAAGCTGTCGGGGAGAAAGAGACGTAAACGCCATAGTGCAGGACTTGCAATCATCCGTCTATCTCTAATATGTATCATTTCGGTGGTACTTGCCGGCGGAATTATTGCTTACCTCTACGCTAGAAACTTAATTGACCAGTTACCTGATGTTTCTACTATAGATATCTCACCAACTGGTTATATGAGTACAGTTTTTGATTCAGATGGAAATGAAATTGAAACACTGGCATCAACAGGTGCAAATAGAACCTATGTTACATTGGA
>JAGBJE010000084.1 GCA_017934625.1 Pseudobutyrivibrio sp.
AATCTGTGCTATAATGCAAATGTAACCGTGCAAATGTAAAGTAAAAAGTGACAAAAACTGTTCAAAAGGTCTTTTCATTTGTTGTTAAAGTAGAATATGGTTTGTATAATTCCCTTAAGACGTCTGAAAATCAACGAAAAGGAGATAGGATGGTATAGAGGGTGAAAGGATAGCATTATGGCAAAGAAAGCAGTAACTCAAAGTAGAATAGCAGATGCCTTGGGAGTATCTAGAAATACAGTATCTAAGGCGCTTAATAATGAGGTTGGTGTGTCTGAGGAGCTTAGAAAGAAAATCAGGGATACTGCCATCGAAATGGGTTACAACAAGCTTATTGTATTAGATGAAAAGGGCGGTATATATAAGAAAAATATAGCTTTAGTGTGCATAGGAAATGCTCTGGTGGACAGCTACTGGAATACATTTATTGTGGCACTGGATAAGCGCCTTAAGAGTCTTAATTACAATATGACCTTGTGCTTTTTAGAGGAGGAAGATGACAAAAATCTTAGAATTCCAGAAAATCTATCCTCTAGCTATGTTGCTGGAATTGTATTTATCGGTGTTTGCACAAAGGCATTTGCTAAGAAAATGATGCAGCTAAAGATTCCAACAGTGTTTATTGATACATTTTGGGATGTGGATATTAACAATCTGTTTTCAGATACGCTGCTTATAGATAATTATCATTCTGTGTATGAAATCACCACCCGTTTGATTAAGGACGGACACAAGCGTATTGGTTTTTTAGGAGACATCTACACCTGTAAAAGCTACTATGAGAGATTTCTAGGATTTAGGGATGCACTCCTTGACAATAAGCGTGAGTATGATGAAAAGCTGTGTGCCATCGGCGAGAATGTCGCTGGCACATATACAGATGAAGATTATTTCTATAAGGTTTTTCGCGCCATGGATATAAAGCCTACAGCCATGGTGTGTTGTAATGACAGATATGCAATGCAGTTTATGATTAGCATTAAATCCGAAGGCTATTTGGTGCCTGAGGATATAGCTGTTTCAGGGTTTGATAATCTTAAGGAATCAACTTATTTTTATCCAACACTTACCACTGTAGAAGGTAATAGAGCTCAGCTTGGTAATCGTGCAGCTGAACAAATTGTGAAAAGAATAAACTCCCCCGATGAACAATTTGAGTTAGTCCGATTACAAGCGACTCCAATTTTCAGAGATAGCACAAAACGTAAATAATATCTTTTTACTTCTATACTAATCTTAAGTTAATCACATGGAAAAACTAACAATTGAATTTTCGTCTGAGCCAGTCATTGAACCTAAGATGGGATGTGACTGGGCAGACACTATGGTACTAAATCCTGCCTTGTTTTTAGACGATGATGGAAGGACTATTCACATGCTCTTTAGAGCAACAGGACCATGGCCTAAGAAGAATCTAAAGGGAATCTCAGACCCATATCCAATATTCTTAGGATATGCAAAAAGTGATGACCTTGGTAAAAGCTTTAAGGCTGATTTTAGTAGACCAGCACTTGCACCTGCCCTTGAATATGATAAGGACAAAATGTTTATCGTAAATACGGTAGGAGA
>JAGBJE010000085.1 GCA_017934625.1 Pseudobutyrivibrio sp.
CCTTGTAATTTTGGGAAGTATGGTTATGCTTATGAACAGAGCCGGCGGTTCTGCAGCCTTTGGTAAATGGGCAGTGACCCATGTTAAGACCAAGGCAGGAGCACAGGTTGCTACAATCGTCCTTGGTATGCTTATTTTCATCGATGATTATTTTAACTGTCTTACAGTTGGTTCAGTTATGAGACCACTTACAGATAAGCATGGAATCTCACGTGAAAAGCTGGCTTACCTTATTGATGCTACAGCAGCTCCAGTGTGTATCATCGCACCTATTTCATCATGGGCGGCAGCGGTAACAGGTTTCGTAGATGGGGCTAACGGCCTTACACTTTTCATCAGGGCTATCCCTTACAACTTCTACGCATTGCTTACACTTGTGATGATGTTTGCTATCACTTATATGAATTTTGATTATGGTTCAATGAATCTGGCTGAGCTTAAGACTATTGCAGAGGCTAAGCATAAAGCGAAGAAGGACGCAGCCAGCCTTACAGGTGCTGAGGATCAGCCTCATCCACCAATATCTGAAAGAGGTAAGGTGATTCACCTGGTGCTTCCAATTGCAGCACTTATTATCTGCTGTATAATCGGAATGATTTACACAGGTGGCTTTTTCGAAGGCGTAAGCTTTATCGATGCATTTTCTAATTCAGATGCATCTGTTGGACTTGTGTATGGTTCGGTGGTTGCACTTGTTATCACTATCATATTCTTCCTTGCAACAAGAGTGCTTAGCTTTAATGAGTGTATGAATGCTATTCCAGAGGGCTTTAAGAGCATGGTACCAGCCATCCTTGTACTTACATTTGCATGGACACTTAAGTCTATGACTGATTCACTTGGTGCAGCAGAGTATGTGGCAGGAATCGTTGCAAATGTTGCTGACAACAGAGCTTTAATGAGCTTACTTCCAGCTCTTGTATTCGTAGTTGGTATCTTCCTTGCTTTTGCAACAGGTACATCATGGGGAACATTTGGAATCCTCATTCCTATCGTTGTAAATGTATTCGGCGGCGACCTTAATAATGAGCTTATGATTATTGCTATTTCTGCATGTATGGCAGGCGCTGTTTGTGGTGACCACTGTTCACCAATATCTGATACAACAATCATGGCATCCGCAGGTGCAGAGTGTGACCATATTAGGCACGTAAGCACACAGCTTCCGTATGCTATAACAGTTGCAGCAGTATCCCTGGTTTCATACATTATTTCAGGCTTTATTAGAAATTGGGCAATCTGCCTTGTTATTGGTATCGCTCTTATGATTGGAACTCTTTTTGTAATAAAGAGCATTTCAGAGAGGAAAGTAAAAGCGTAATATGTTAAAATCTCCTTAGATTAATTCTAAGGAGATTTTTTTCGGAAAAATAATGATAAATGCAGAAAAACAATTTGAAATAACAGGAACCGGATTTAAGCTAATAGCAGTTATTACAATGCTAATAGATCATATAGCTGTGGGAATTGTGGCTAATATAGTGCGGGCAGGGATTGAGCCATTTTCATTTATTCAGACAATAGATTTGTATCGTCTCATGCGAAATATAGGCCGCATGGCTTTTCCAATCTATTGTTTCATGCTAGTGGAAGGATTTATACATACCCGCAATGTAAAAAAATATGCCCTAAGATTATTGTTTATAGCTGTTATTTCAGAGATTCCCTTTGACCTTGTTAGTAGCGATACTTTTTTTACCCTTGAATATAATAATGTGTTGTGGGAGTTGCTGCTTGGCTTAATAGTCCTTTATGCGATTGCAGAAATTGATAAAAAGCAACTGACAAACAGGCAGACATACTTTTTCAGGTGCACTGTAGTATTAATAGGCATGGCAATTGCTTATTTCACCAATCTTGACTATGGGGAAGGCGGTATTTGCTGTATTGCAGTTATGTACACTTATGTTGCTAATGGCAAACAGAAATTAGATAGGTTAATTGCATTTGCTTTAGGGGTAGTGATTCTTATATTACTATCAGGGGCGACAGAAGCATGGGCATTTTTCATGCTTATCCCAATGTTTTATTACGAGGGAAATAGAGGCTTTGATAACAAAGCACTAAGGCTTTTCTTTTACTTGTTCTATCCGGTTCATCTTTTGATTTTGGCACTAATCGCAAATCTTTTTATTTTGTAGTAGACGAATAGAAAGATTTGTGATAGGATATTGAAAGTTTGAGTATATTTAAGGAGGAAATGTATGAAAGAACATGCACCAATCAAGGATGCCTCGACGCTAGGCAGACCAAAAATGTTGATTTTAGGGCTTCAGCATTTATTCGCGATGTTTGGAGCGACTATTTTAGTCCCTATTTTAGTCAACAATTATTTCGAAGGGCAAGGCCTTTCAATTCAGGTCACTTTATTTTTCGCCGGTATCGGCACCCTATTTTTCCATCTTTGTTCAAAGTTCAAGGTTCCCGCTTTTCTTGGTTCATCATTTGCTTTTCTTGGCGGATTTCACACAGTTGCTAATTTAAATACTGGTATTTTTAAAGACATGACAATGGGCGAAAAGCTTCCATATGCATGTGGTGGTATTGTAGTTGCCGGACTTCTTTATTTAGTACTTGCAGTTATTATTAAAATGGTTGGTATTAAAAAGGTTATGAAGTTTTTACCACCTGTTGTAACAGGTCCAATCATTATCTGTATCGGTCTTTCACTTGCGCCATCTGCTATCACAAATGCTTCGCAGAATTGGCTTCTTGCAATCATAGCTCTTGCAGTAGTTATCATCTTTAATATCTGGGGCAAGGGTATTTTCAAAATCATTCCAATCCTTATGGGAGTAGTAATTTCATATGGCTGTGCACTTATATTTAACGCACTTGGCATGACAAATGCTGATGGCAGTGCAATATTTGATTTCACATCAGTTGGTCAGGCTGCATGGGTGGGATTGCCAGATTTCTTTATCTGCAAATTTGATTTATCTGCAATCCTTGTAATGGCACCTATCGCAATTGCTACTATGATGGAGCACATTGGTGATATGTCAGCAATCTCTGCAACAGTTGGAGAAGATTTAGTATCAGACCCAGGTCTTCACCGTACACTTATTGGTGATGGACTTGCAACATCACTTTCAGCAATGTTTGGTGGCCCTGCCAACACCACATACGGTGAGAACACAGGCGTTTTAGAGCTTTCAAAGGTTCATGATCCTAAGGTAATCAGAATTGCAGCAGTGTATGCAATCGTACTTTCCTTCATCCCTAAGATGGCTGGTATCATCGGAACAATGCCTAGTGCAATTGTAGGTGGAATTAGCTTTATGCTTTATGGTATGATAAGTGCAATAGGAGTTAGAAATGTTGTTGAGAATAAGGTGGATTTCACACAGTCAAGAAACCTTATTATTGCAGCAGTTATCCTTGTATCAGGCCTTGGTTTTTCAGATGGTCTTACATTTACAGTTGCTGGCACAGATATTACACTTACAAGCCTTGCTATTGCCGCAATCTCAGGCATTGTGCTTAATGCAATAATTCCTGGTAGAGATTACGAGTATGGCGCTATGGATACAGTAGTTCCTGCAAGTGACAAATTTAAAAATGCAGAAGAAATACAAGCTTAAATTTGTAGAATCTTTTGTTGGCACTATATTGCCAGCAAGAAATTAAAATATATGTTATACATAATAGGAGGTATCTAATGGAAAAATTAGATAACGTAGTAGAGTTAACACATCCTCTACTTCAGCACAAAATTACAATGCTTAGAGACAAGAATACTGGAACAGCAGAGTTCAGAGCTCTTGTAGAAGAAATAGCTATGCTTGAGGCTTTTGAGGCTCTCAACGATTTACAGACAGTTGATATCGAATGTGAAACACCAATCGAGAAGTGCATGGCACCTGTAATTGCAGGTCGTAAGATGGCAATCGTTCCAATCCTTCGTGCAGGTCTTGGTATGGTTAACGGTATTCAGCAGCTTGTTCCTACAGCTAAGATTGGTCACATCGGTATGTACCGTGATGAGGAGACACACATCCCTCACGAGTATTACTGCAAGCTTCCTAGCCCAATCGAGGAGAGACTTATCGTTGTAACTGACCCAATGCTTGCAACAGGTGGTTCAGCTATCGATGCTATCACACTTATCAAGCAGCACGGCGGCAAGCGCATCAAGTTCATGGCTATCATAGCTGCTCCAGAGGGTGTTCGTGCTCTTCACGAGGCTCATCCAGATGTTCAGATTTATGTTGGTCACATCGACCGCGAGTTAAATGCTGATGCATACATCTGCCCAGGTCTTGGTGACGCTGGAGATAGAATCTTCGGTACAAAATAAAATAAGTCTATGTAAAGAATCAATATGTAAGGGGCCAGTTCCGGTAGGGACTGGCTCTTTTTGTTTAAGAAAAATATTTATTTCTGCGCAACAACTGCGCAAAAATGTTGGCTTTTAACAAAGTTATTTTTTGTAATTCGTTTGTAATGCCAATGGAATTTTTGGCCTTCAAAATGATATATTATCACATGCAACCGGTTGCAAATATAGGTTGAAAGAATAGGGAGGGTAAGAATGAGAAGAAGCATGATTACAAGGGCAGTTAGCTTTTGTGCTGTGGCATCATTGCTGTTGACACAGCTTCCAGTGATTGCAAATGCCGAAGAAGAGAAAAGCTGGAAGAAAACAGATTACATTGAAAATGGTGATTTCGAAAAGGGTGATTTAACCGGGTGGACAGTGACAATGCCAGATGATGATGGCGATAGTGCTGGCTCTAAAATAAAAGTGGATGAATGGGCATCCAACAATAAAACAAATATATTTAATTATTGGAATAACAACGAAGAAGCTGTGGAACTTACACTTTCACAGACAATAGATAATCTGCCTTCAGGTTCATACAAGCTGGAATTTGAGGCAGATGGTGCAACCAGTACATCAGGAATGAAGGTAGAGATTTCTGGTGAGAAAATCAATGTTGAAACTACAGGCTGGGATAGTTGGACTACATTTACAACAGATGAGTTTATTCTTGAAAATGATGAGGATATTACTGTCAGTCTAAGTGGAAAAGTAGCAAGTGGATATTGGGGAGATGTGGACAATTTTGTATTGTACGCATTAAGTGACACTTCAACAGATGAGCCTAAGGAAGAAGAGGAAGAGGAGCAGCTTCCTGTGGACTCTGAGATAAATGTGGAGAAGGTTGCAGGCTGCGATGATAACTTCATCACAGGTGTAGACGTTAGTTCGTATTTATCCGAGAAGAACAGTGGCGTTAAATTCTATGATTTTGATGACAACGAGCTTAGTAATCAGGGATTTTTTGATTTTCTACATGATTGCGGAGTGAATTATGTGAGAATCAGAGTGTGGAACGACCCAACAGATGGAAATGGCAATGGCTACGGCGGTGGTAATTGCGATATCGATACTGCTGTAAAGATGGGCAAGTGGGTTACTAATGCAGGCATGAAGGTGCTTATTGATTTCCACTATTCAGATTTCTGGGCTGACCCTGGCAAGCAGACTGCACCAAAGGCTTGGCAGTCTATGTCTATCGATGAAAAGACTGAGGCTGTAGAAGCTTACACCAAAGAAAGCCTTAATAAATTAATTGATGCTGGCGTAAATGTGGGCATGGTTCAGATAGGCAATGAGACCAATAATGGAGTTGCAGGTGAGAAGACCTGGGAGAATATGTCTAAGATTTTCTCGGCAGGTAGCAAAGCTGTAAGAGAGGTTTCAGAGAATCTTGACCATGATATCTTAGTTGCCGTACATTTCACAAATCCTGAGACAAGCGGAAGATATGCAGGATATGCTAGTAAGCTAGATGAATATGGAGTTGATTATGATGTTTTTGCAACATCTTATTATCCATACTGGCATGGCACATTAAGCAATCTTAAGAGTGTGCTTTCTGATATTGCAGACACATATGATAAGAAGGTGATGGTTGCAGAAACATCCTATGTGCACACACTTGAGGATGGGGATGGACATACAAACACAGAGTACGAAGGAAAATCAGGAGATGCTTTAAACTTTGACATTTCTGTTCAAGGCCAGGCGGATTCTGTCCGTGCAGTAATCGATACAGTTGCATCTATAGATGATGGTATAGGTGTATTCTACTGGGAGCCAGCATGGATTCCAGTGCAGGTATATGATGCTGATGCTGAGGATGCATCTGATGTACTTGCCAGCAATAAGGAAGCTTGGGAGAAATATGGCTCAGGCTGGGCTTCATCTTATGCAGGTGATTATGACAAGGATGCCAAGGATTGGTATGGCGGTTCAGCAGTAGATAATGAGGCATGGTTCGATTTTGAAGGTCACGCACTCCCATCAGCAAAGATTTATAGCTATGTCCGCTCAGGTGCAAAGGCTCCACTTTCAGTTATCAGAATCGATGTGGATGCTGTGACAGCAGAGCTTGGAGATGAAGTTGTTCTTCCTGAAAATGCGACAGTAGTATATAACGATGGTTCAAAGGTAGATGTAAAGATTAGCTGGGATGAAACAAAGCTTGCAGAGGCTGTGGCTGCTGGTGCAGGAGAGTATGAAATCCCAGGTACTGTAGTAGTTTCAGAGGAAACTAAGGATGTAGTATGTAAGCTTACTATCAATCCAAAGAATCTTCTTGTTAACGGAAGCTTTGAGGATGGCAATAAGGTTTGGATAATCAACGACATCAATAATACAGATGGAAATAATGGTGTGGCTATTCAGGCAGATTCTTCAAATGTCAGAACAGGTGAAATGAGCCTTAAGTTCTGGGATAACGAGGATATCTATTATACAGCAGAACAGAAGGTGACGGTTGATAAAGGCATATATAAGCTTGGTGCTTATGTAGAAGGCGGCGACTGTGGCGATGCAGCAGAGTTTAAGCTATATGCTGTTGTTGGCGAGAATAATCTTTCTACAGATACCGGTGTAACAGGCTGGCAGAACTGGGCTAACCCAGAGGTTGCTGATATTATCGTAAATACGGATTCTACAGAAATCACTGTAGGAGTTATTGTAAAGGCTGCTTCAGGTGGCTGGGGAGCATGGGATGATTTCTATCTTTACAAGACAGGAGATGTGTCATCAGAAGAAATCGGCGGTGAAGATAATCCTACACCTACACCTGGTGATGATCCGGTAATCGATGACCCAGGTACAGGCAATCAGGATGACCCAGCCCCTAGCGACACCCCATCCGACGACAACAAGGACAAAGAAAAAGAAGCTGTAGAGAAGACAGTCCAGGAAATAATAAAAGCAGTAGACACATTCGTAAAGCAAGTTGTAGTTCCAGTAGTAAAAGAAATCACCAAGGTTGTGAAGAAACTCTTTGGCTGGTTTAGATGGTAAAAATATGCGGTGGTAAGCGCAAAGCTTACCACCTTTTTCTATAGTAGTTCCTCTTTACCACTGGAATAAGAAAAAAGTGAAATCCAGTGGTAAAAAAATGATGGGATTACCACTGGAATAGAAGAAATGGAAAATCCAGTGGTAAAAAAGTGGCAGGATTACCACTGGAATAGAGGAAATGGAAAATCCAGTGGTAAAAAAACGATTGTATTACCACTGAAATAGAGAAAAAGCAAAATACAGTGGTAAAAAGGCATCAAGATTACCACTGGAATAGAAGAAATGCAAAATCTAGTGGTAATCCCCCTCAGCCGTTAAATTTTTGTGAATTTATTTCAATGGAATTGCAATAATATTCAGACAATTCTATAATTATAGTAACTTGTAGTATCCTGCTGGAAAGTGTGCCGGTAGGCCAGTGGGAATAATTGATATTGTGGTATATGCAACTATTGAGGGAAAGCTTTGGAACCAATCACCATTGAAAAAGGCAAAAAGTTAATAAACGCAGGGGATGCAGTAGACAGCTTGTACGTAATCCTGAAGGGAACTATTAGGCAGGATTGGAAGGGCAAGCAGCTGCTACTTGGTCCTGGTACAGTGGCGGGATTGTCTGATGCTCTGAATCATGAGTATGAAGCAGACTATACTGTGGAAGAGGATGCCTCTGTCATCAAATGTCCATATAAGAGTATGGCTGATTTTGATGGAATTTTTAAGGCTCAGCCTGTGTACATCTTTGGGTTC
>JAGBJE010000086.1 GCA_017934625.1 Pseudobutyrivibrio sp.
GATTATCGTTGTGACATAGTAAATCCTACTACAAACACCATCATTTATGGACACAATATGCGTTCAGGTACCATGTTTGGTGGGTTAAAGCGTTACTTGAAACAGGATTATTATCAGTCGCATAAATCGATAATCTTTAAAACTCTTTATGAGGAGCAGGAGTATGAGATTGTAGGAGTGGGCTTATCGGCGGTAGGCTATGATGACGATGAAAACTACAAATACTACGATTTCATCAACGCAGTAACAGGCAGCGAGCTTCAGGAGTTCTTAAACAATATCCAAAGTTTATCAGTTCATGATGAGACAATTGATATCAGTGCGACTGACAAAATATTGACTCTCAGCACCTGCAATTCTTACACCGAGGATGGACGAATGTTTGTTGTGGCCAAGAGAGTCAGATAACATACACTAGAGTCTATAAACTTGGGTTTAAGGGTGAAAGCTATGGTGAAAAAGGGAATTTTAAAAAAGACAGGATGTATTCTTATTAGCGCATCTATTATGCTGACAGGCGTTACGTTCTTTGGCAATTCAACGTCTGAGGCTGACTATGATTCTGATTCGTATAAATATACGATTGAGGCGAATGGAAGTATCAGCTCTAGCACACTCACCAGTGAACAAAAAAGTGAATTACAGAGTGTTGTAGGGGAAGGTAGTGCAACAATTGGTGATAGCGCCTTGAGTGAATGCTACAATCTTACATCAGTAAGTGTGGCAGGACAGCTTGCAATTGGAGGCAGTGCATTTGCATTTGACAATAATCTTCAGTCAATTACATGTGAAACCATGACAGGGGCCACAGGTTCATCATTTAATGGATGTAGCAACATTAGCTTCAATATCACAGGTCAATCAGAAGGCTCAGGCTATTATACTGATTCCTACGGAGCATTATATAATGGAACAACTTTAGTATACGTTCCATCTGGTGTATCCAGTGCACCAGAATACACACTTAGAGATGGTACAACAGCCATTGGAGCAGGGGCATTTAATGATGCTAATATAACAACCCTTAATGTGCCAAATAAGACAGCTGATGGCATTACATCTATAGGAGAGCAGGTGGGATGGCCAAGCAGTTCTTTAGTAGTAAATGCCTATGGTTCCACTGCTGATACAGCAACAGCCTTTGCAAATTATTTTGAGACGCACCTTGTAGTTGTTAACTGGGCAGAAAATGGAAGCAGTGATACACCGGATGATCCAACTACCACAGTGACTGTAACAGTTACCATGAAGGCTAGTGATGGCAGCTTTCCTACAGATGTAAGCAGCTACACTAAAAATGCAAAAGATGTAATTACACCAATAGAAATTACAGGATATTCAGTTAGTCCAACCAGCTATACAGTAACATCTGCTTCAACTCAATCAGTAGAATTTGTTTATACACCAATGGCTACAGCAGAGGATCCTTATGTTACTGTAACAGATGAATATTATGATTCTACTGGAGCTACATTGGTTAGCTCTAATAAGGATAGAAGCTCAAATTATAAGGAAAATGCAACAATCAATCCTCTTACTCCATCAGGATATACATTGTTAGCAGGCAGCGCTTATACAGTAGGTAGTGCTAAAACAGGTCAGGCTGTAACATTTAAATACAAAGCAAATGGAAGCACACCAACGCCAACACCTACTCCAGGTGCTACATACACAGTTACAGTTTATGATGAATTCTATAAGGGTGATTTGAATCATTTAGAAAAACGTACAACACGTTCTGTAAATAAGTATACGGCAGGTTCTAAATATTCATTTAATCCAGCTACATATAAAGGATATACCTATTATGGTGGCAGAGACCAATCTGGAACAGTAAATGGAAATATAGAAGCCTATTTCTTCTACGTAGATAACGGAAGTAGTAAGGCTGCAGTAGTACCATCTGTAAAGAAGAATGAAACAAATGCAAACCTTCAGGCTATATATCAGGTAACAGAGGGTGCTAATCAGACAATCACCGCAGGTAATGGCCCATTAAGGATTGTATGTAATGGTGAATTAAATAAGCTTACAGGCATCTTTGTAGACGGCGTTAAGATAGATAGCAGCAGATATACACTGGAATCTGGTTCAACTATCCTTACATTTACCGGTGGCTTTGTTAAGCTGTTTACAGTTGGTAACCATTTAATCAGATTTGAATATGTGGATGGCTATGCTGAGACAGGCTTAAAGGTAACAGACGGCAAGACAACTACAACAGTTACATACAAAGTAAGCAGTGATGGTTCAATATCAGCAGGTCACACAAAGGATACTACTCCAAAGACAGCAGATGGATTTGATAACAAGTATTTACTATGTATAGCAATCTTCCTGCTTGGAGCAGGTGCAATCCTATTTGGAAACCAGAGAAAGCTTGAGGCTATATTAGCAAAAGAAAATGATGACGAATAGCTAGACGGAGAATATTATGTTAGAGACTATTATTTATGTAGCACTAATAATTGCATTATTTGCTGTATGTGATAATAGATACTCCAGGAGGTACTATGTTCCATTAAAGGTGGTATGTAGTGCCTCCTTTTTGGTGATTTTCATTTTAAATTATTACTACAGCGAAAAGTTTGGGCTGTTGATATGGGCACTTTTGGCCTGCTTTATAGGTGATATTCTTATGGGACTATATAACACCTATTTAAGAAAACAGTTTATGGCTATTGGAATTATTGCATTCATGCTTGGTCATGTAGGCTTTCTTAACTATATGTGCCGTATTACAAATAAGACCAGCGCTTTAGTGTACATCCTTCCAGTAGTGGCATGTCTTATTTTGGTTGGAATGAAGAAGAAGTTTCATCTACATATGGGAAGCCTGTTTGTGCCATGTATTATATATTCCTATTTTGTATCAACTATGACATTAAAGGCTGTTGAATGTGGTATGAATGGAATGAATATACTGGCGATTGCAGGAATATTATTCTTAATCAGTGACTTTACAATTCTGTTTTTATATTTTTATCATTTTAGCCATATAAAATATAAGCGCCAGGTCCACTACGTAAACCTGGCAACCTATTATATAGCCATATTATTATTTATCTATAGCCTTTAGTCCGCTGGTTACTTCTACAAATAGAATAATTCTACGCTCATGAGATTATTCGCTTAAGAATCATTCTATTTGTAGACTACCAGCTCAGCTAAGGGCTATATTATTCGATATACGATACGAATACGTTTCCGAAGGAATCAAAATATTCGCTGGCTTCTGTGAGTCCCATCTTGGAATTGCTGCTTGTGATAGGATCAAAGTAGGTGATAGATGAAGCGTCATATCCTACGATTAGTACTGCGGAATCTTCGCCTGTGTATGCATATACTGGAACGCCCTGGCTTACATAGTAAAGAACCTGCTCTAATGTGGCGCCAGTCAAATCCAAAATATCATAATCCTTAAGTG
The DNA here is from genome assembly GCA_017934625.1 of Pseudobutyrivibrio sp. Taxonomy (GTDB): domain Bacteria; phylum Bacillota; class Clostridia; order Lachnospirales; family Lachnospiraceae; genus Pseudobutyrivibrio. Next base: position 3,428 of record JAGBJE010000086.1, read on the forward strand.
TCTTTCTAAGGATTGAAATAGGTGTCTCACCTGATTCTAGCAGTGTATGTACCTGCACATTTTCCCCAGCCTGAACTAACATAGCAGATAGGGCTCTGGCTGAGCCGGATGCCTCTGAATCGCTAGAGCCAACAGCAATGCCGGTGATTGGATTCTGGTAAGACTTTCTGCCGCGCTTCCAAATATATTTAGGGGTGTTATCTAACACGATACCCATTTCCTCATCCGCACAGGTTACAGCTGCAAGTAAATCATCTGAGGCAAGGGCAACTTTGTTACCAACATATACATAGTACTGAGTAGAGGCTGTGGCAGATGAAACAGAGATATTTCTGCTGGCATCTGCAAGAACTAAGCCTGTAATATCGTATTTAACAGTGCCAAGCTTTTCATCCTCTGCTAGCGGTGCCATAGTAAAGGTGACTACCTGCTGCTTAACATCATCAGTTGCAAGGGCTATATCAACCGCCTTGTTTTGTTCGCCGGCGCTATTTTTTATAGTGTCACCCTCGGTAGTGGTGATAATGCCATCTTCACCAATCTGTATACGTTCCAGATAAATGGTGTAGGAATCAATAGAAGTATTTGTTATATAGTAGCCGTTCTTTTGGTAGGTCATTAGCTCACGAGGCATACCCTGTGATATATCAGCAATAGTAAGTTTGTACATAGGATATATGGTAGAGCCTGCACCGTCAGTGGTGATATCTGATTTGTTGAGAGTGCCGTATATCAAATCATCATCCAAAAACTCCAAAGGCTTTAAAAGCTGACCGCTGCCCGCTGTAATATCAAATGAATCGCCAGTCTCTAAATCCATAATGTGGATTGTGTCGGACATGTTGTCTTCTTCCATCCATGCCAAATATCTTCTAGAGGATGAAACAGCATACTGGGCATCATCAAGACCAGTCAAAAGCTCCTTGGTGGTAAGCTCGTTAAGAGACATGTAAAGCAATGTACCATTTACCATGATATAGAAATCGTTGTTGGCGGTTTCATATAAAAGCTCAGAGAAATTGGCGTTCAAAATCTGGTAAGAGCTTGTGGAGGTAATAAATACCTGCTCTGTAGAGGTGTCTTCAATGGCATCATAGTGGAACAGGTTAATACCACATTCGCCCTCATGGGAACCAGAATTCATATATCCGTAAACGACGTAGTCCATGGTACCGCTTTCGTCTATATTTAATAGAAGAATCTGATGCTGGTCATAGATAGAGCGAATATCAGTAGGGTCGTTGTCAAAGCCAAATATTTGCTTAATCTTTCTATCTGTCTGGTTGTACTCGTAAAGAGAACCATTTTGAACAAAAGAAACAATAGTACCGGTTTCATTTGATAGATATTGCAGGTTAGAATCAGTGATACCTATGTTAAGCACATTGTCATTAAAGCTAACAGAGTTGGCATCGAGAATCTGATTCATTGTACGGTCGTATGAAAGCAGATAGATTCTATCAGCTGTATAGCGGATTCTGAAATCCTCTGAGCATGAATAGTACTCTGTTTTACCAAAGTTATCCCTTGAAAGGAGATAATCAAGGGTAAGGCTGGTGTAGTTGGTGCTGATATCAGTAAGGGTTACGTTACAGTCGCCTACTTGAGTGCCATCAAAGGTACCATAGGAAATCTGTGAAAGGTTGGAATTAATATTTACATGGCTCAAATCACTGCTTTCTGAGGTCGCTGGCTCGATATATGTAGCTAAGTCAGTGGTATCCTCTGAAAGGGCTGTATTATGGAAATATTGAGCAAAATCAAGTATTTCTTCCTCATGGCAACCATCAGGTTGCATTATTCTGGTGTAGTAGTAGATGTCCTTATCACCACTGGTAAGGGTAATGATAAGCAGGTACTCTTCATTCTTTTCAATAAGGTTTTCTGCTTGGAAGCTGGCTGTAATAGTATCATTATCTGTAGAGAAGGTTAAATCGTTCTTTGCTATGTTTCGCTGGGTATCCAAAGAACGTATTTCGTAGGAAACATTATCAATAGAATATTTCTTGGCATCTATAGATAAAGAAACATTACGATTTGAATCAAGTGGTATAATGGCATCACGCATGTATGCAGGGTCCATCTTTGTTACATATCCATGCAGATGGCTTGAAGCATCATCCAAATAATTAATCGAAACAATCGGTAATGTTGGACTGGCTAAATCGGTAACCTCTTTTGGTTCGCTGATGTTTGTAATAATCTCAAAAAAGATTAATGCAACCAAAAAAATGGCGAATAAAATGCCAGATCTCTTAATAATTTTGGTAGGAATGCCCTTTTTATAGAACTGTAATTTCATATAATCTCGCTTTCTTGCTTATTAAAAAATAAAGTGTTATAATCCGTTAGACTTTCGATTATTATTAATTCAAAGTAAATTTTATTGTAACACTATTTTTTCATACTGTCTTAGGTTTTACGGAGGATTCATGAAAAAATTATTTTCGAAGATTAAAACCGGCGCTTGCTGGTTGGGGAATGTTATAAAAAAACCATTTGTTAAATTTGGTAATTCTAAGCTGGTACAGGGCTACTTAGGTAGTAAGTTCCATAAGACATGGATTAGACTTTGGAGTGATTATGCCTTCTTTATGCATATTCCACTTGCCCTTATTCTTGTGTTTGTTATGGAATGGATGTCTAGGCATTCTTTTGCAGCAGCCTGGGGATTTGTGGTAGACCATACAGGACCATATTTATTTAATTCGTACTGTATATTTGTGGCACTATCAATTGTCTTCCTTAGTAAGAGAAGAGGTTGGTGGCGAGTTTTCATCAGTATGATATTTATTATTCTTGGAATAATAAACTGCATCATTCTGTTGAATCGTGTTTCACCATTTGGTTATACAGACCTATATATGATTAGCGACCTGCTTACAATGCAGGATTCTAATTATTTTTCAGCTGAGCAGGCTATGATATCTGTGATTGCCCTGGTGATTTACATAATTCTTATGTCTATCTACATGGCTAAGGGTCCTAAGAAGCAGAATGCCAAGCCATTCTGGCAGAGATTAATACTTGTGGTTGTGCTTTTTGCATCACTTTATCCATCTACAATCCTGCTTAGACAGTCAGGTATTATGACATCTTATTTTGGTAATCTGGCTCAGGGATATTTGGATTATGGATATTTGTACGGATTTTCAACCTCAGTCCTTGATAGAGGTATGAACAGGCCTTTTGGTTATTCTAAGAGCAAGATAGACGATATTATTGAGAAGGATGCTTCTTATGTAAACACCATTGAGATTCCTTCAGAGGATAAATCACAGCCTAATATTGTGGTTATGCTGCTTGAATCCTTCTATGATGTTTCTGAGTCAGAGTTCTTAGAGACAAGTGAGGATCCAATTCCATTTATCCATTCATTGGAGCAGAATTATTCAACAGGACACTGTATTGTGCCTGTAGTAGGTGCTGGTACATGTAACTCTGAGTTCGAGGTCCTTACGGGTATGAGTTGTAGCTTCTTTGGACCAGGTGAGTACCCACAGAAGACCATCATCAAGGAGACTGATTGCGAATCTTATGCTGATGTACTTCATGATAATGGCTACAGCACCCATGTAGTTCATAATAACGGTGGTAACTTCTACTCACGTGCCAATGCCTTTTCCATGATGGGCTTTGATAGCTTTACATCTAAGGAATTGCTTGATATTACAGATTACACACCACTTGGTAACTGGCCTACTGATGATATTCTTATTGATGCCACAGTAGATGCCATGGATGTAGATGATAATCCTGATTTTGTTTATACAATCACGGTAGAAGGCCACGGAGCTTATCCTACATACCCTGTTGAGGAAGACCCAGCTATCAAGGTTGTTGCTCACGGTAAGACAGAAGAAGAGCAGAATGCATGGACTTATTACATTAATCGTATCTACAATGTAGATGATTTCGTTAAGAAATATATTGAAGCTCTTGATGCAAGAGGCGAGGATACGCTTGTAATTATGTTTGGTGACCATCTTCCAACAATGGGACTCACAAATAGCGAGGTAGCCACAGGAGACCTTTACAAAACCAAGTATTTCACCTGGAACAACTTCGGTATGGAGAAGGTTGATGAAGATTTAGCTTCATATCAGTTGGTTTCAGAGTTTTTAAACAGGCTTGATATTCACAATGGTAATCTCAATGCTTATCACCAGACAGCTATGGCTGAGGGAAAGAAATATGGTACAAATGACTATATGAATAACCTTAGATTGCTTCAGTACGACATTCTATACGGTGATAGATACACATATCAGGATGGCACTGAATACGGCCCATCAGACCTTATTATGGGCGTTAATGATGTTGTAATTGACAGTGCTTACTTCTTTAACGGTAAGCTGCATATTTACGGTGATGAGTTTACCAAATGGTCCAAGGTATTTGTTAATGGAGAACAGGTTCCAACCAAATACGAAAGTGGACAGGTTCTATCAATTAATATTGGAGATGTGGCTAATGGCGATACCATCAAGGTTTGCCAGATGGGAAGCTCTAATACAGTATTTAGGGAATCCAATGAATATAAGGTATACGACCCTAATTACATTGAAGAAGAACCAGAAATAGAAGAAACCGATGAAGAAGATTCAGAAGAATAAAAAAAAGGCTTCTCCCTATGGGAGAAGCTGTCACCGAAGGTGACTGATGAGGGAACACCTCATCCGACCCTTTGGGCCACCTTCCCCTCGAGGGGAAGGCTTTTTTAATATTCACCGTTTTTATAACGAGTAATAAGCTTTTCGATACGTCCGTATGGGTTGAGGAGCTCTGAGATAGAGCACTCATGATTAAGTGTATCGATAATGTATGCGATGTACTTAGACATATCACATTTGATGAAGTAATCCTTGTTGAGAACATCCTCTGGAAGGTAAGTAAGGTTTGTACATACAACCTTGTAAATGATACCGTCCTCAACAGCTTTGTCAAACTTAGCCATACCGTTTGTAAAGAGGCCGAATGTTGCAACAACAAAGATACGCTTAGCATTACGCTTCTTAAGCTCTGTAGCAACGTCTATCATTGACTCACCAGAAGAAATCATATCATCAACGATGATAACATCCTTACCAGCTACATCATTTCCTAAGAATTCATGAGCGACGATTGGGTTACGGCCATCAACAATGCGGCTGTAATCACGACGCTTATAAAACATACCAACATTAACACCAAGAACTGAAGCCATGTATACGGCTCTCTTAGTACCACCTTCATCAGGTGAGATAATCATAAGATTATCATTATCAAGCTTTAAGTCCTTGCAGTTCTTAAGAATACCCTTAAGGAACTGATATGTAGGAGAAACTGTCTCAAAGCTGTTAAGTGGAATAGCATTCTGTACACGAGGGTCGTGAGCATCGAATGTAATAATGTTATCAACACCCATTGCAACAAGCTCCTGAAGTGCCATAGCACAATCAAGTGACTCACGTGCGCTTCTACGGTGCTGTCTACCTTCGTAAAGGAATGGAATGATTACAGTGATGCGCTTAGCCTTGCCCATTGCAGCAGCAATGATACGCTTAAGGTCACAGAAAATATCATCTGGGCTCATGTGGTTCTCATGTCCACAAACAGTGTAAGTAAGGCTGTAATTTGTAACATCAACAAGGATGTATAAATCAAGACCTCTAACAGACTGTTTGATGATACCCTTAGCTTCGCCTGATCCGAAACGTGGGCAATCAGCATCAACAATGTAGGAATCACTGCGATAACCTGCAAGTGTGATAATTGACTGATCGCTTTTGCGTTCCTGTCTCCAAGCAAGAAGGTAATCATTAACTCTCTCCGCGATGGCTGTACAGCTCTTGTGTGGGATTAACCCAAGCTCAGCCATAGGTGGTGTGTTTTCCAACACGATTTCATTATTTGGCATGTTTTGCTCCTTGATTCTATTAAATTATTATTTTGATATTACTTTTTTCATGCGAATATCGTTTCCTATGAGCTTAATTACATCATAGTTAGAGAATACTCGCGAAGTAATACGTTCGCTGTAGGTGTCTCTCAAATCCTTAAGAGAGAGATTAGTGGAAATAATTGTTGATTTGTTACGTAGTAATCTTTCATTTAAACATTGAAATAGGCGTGCTGTAGTGAAAGAATTCTGAAATTCTGTGCCTAAATCATCAATGATAAGTAAATCGCAATCGAAAATATGATTATGAAGCTCTGCCACATTGGCATTCTTCTTAAATGTCTGTTCTTCAAAAACTCTAAATAATTCGCTTGAAGTAAAATAGATAACTGAGATGCCCTGGTCAAGCAGAGCCTTAGCTATACAATTAGACAAGAAGGTTTTTCCACAGCCTGTCTTTCCAAGCAACAAGAGATTACCACCTTTTTGCCTAAAATTCTGCACAAAATTAGTGGCTCTTTCATAGGCTATTTTAGCATTAGCCCGAGCGCTGACCTCAGAACCTGGCTCATAATAGTCATCATCGTACATATTGAGGTCAAACGCACTGAAATTTTCCTTTGAAAGAATGTTGCTCATATTAGACTGGCCATAGACAATATTAATAGCAGCCTGCTTAAAGCAATGGCAACGTTTGCCATTAACATAGCCTGTATCTTTGCAATCTGGGCAATCGTATGGAGGCTCTAAATAATCCTCTGGGAAGCCAGCTGCCTTCATAAGCTCCATGCGCTTATTCTTGAGCGCTTCAAGCTTAACCTTAGAATCAGCGGAAGCTGAAGCAACGTCTTTGCCTTCAAAAATAGATGTGATAGAAGATATAGATACTCTAGATACTTCTTCATCAATGGAAGAAAGTGAAGGAATGGCAGAATACAATTCTTTAGTACGGAAAGATACAATCTGATTGTTTCTAGACTGTTTGTGATTATATTCACGCATAAGTGCATCGTATTGCTCATTAGTGAGTGCCATATCAATTACCTCCCTTTAATTTCCAAGCAATTTCTTTTCTAAAGCGTTGAAATCGTAGTTCTGACGCTGCTCGAAATTTAAAAATTTGTTGTTTGATTTTGCTCTTGTGCCAGATACAGATGAATTTGCAATATTGGCATTCTTAGCTCTAGCAGCATCCGCAAGACGTGCTACAGAAGCTTTTGTAAATTCCTGATCAAGTAGTGCAACATCATTCATTGAGTTGACGCCTGCCTTATTCCAGCTTGTAAGAATAGAATCAGTATACTTGAAGCTAGGCCTGTTAGTAGCAGAAATAGTACGCTCACATGCCTCAAGAATGATGTCTAAGCTAAAGCAAAATGTATTAACCCATTTATCGATAAAGTTGAGCTCTGACTCAACTAAATCTCTGTTACCAATACCAAGTGCCTTCTTAATAGAATAAACTGTGTTAGTGTGTGCGCTAGATGATTTTCTAGCATCCTCTACTGTAGTAATGCCATCCTCTGTCCAGTTTCTAGCTACTGTATCCATGTAATGGAAGCTGTTGTGTCCATTATCAAGGCAAGTCTCGATAAGATATTGAATCAAATCTACAGACATATGTAAGCCATCGTACCAGAAAAGTAATGTGTTAGTATCTGAATTAGAAAGTGGTCTGCCAAGGTATGTCTGAGTGGCGAAAATTAAATCCGATACTTCGTCCTCTTCCTTGAAAGCGTCTAATTCATCTGCACTGTAGCTAGGCTTAAATGGTAAAGATATATTTGAAACTGCAGGAGCGCCAGCGCTAATAGCAACCGCTGGTGCTGCAGCATAGTTTACTGATGTGAATGAGCTGTTATTACCATTCACATCCACTAAGCAGATTCCAGAAAGCTCATTATCCTCAGAGTATTCAAGACGAAGCAAACCCACTTTCTCCCAATAAGTTAAAGCTCGCATGATATCCTTTTCTGTGTGGTCTAAGCAGTCCGCCAACTGTGAGATGGAAAAATCATTATCCTCTCGATTTAGACAACGCAGTAGATAAAGGTAAATCTTTACGTACTCTCCATTGGCATCTTTCATGAAATCGTCAATAAAAGTATTAGAAATGCAAGTAAAACCAGAATTGTTACTGGTGTGTAGCATGATGTCAGCCATATTTATTATCCTCTCCCTCAAAACTAAGGCAAATTATAGCAAAGTCATTTCAAAAAGAAAAGGGTGCCAAAGCCCACAACCCTTGTAAATAAAGGGATTGTGAGTTATGTGGATAATGTGGATAAGATATATGAGACCACGAAAAAAGGGCATAAAAAAATCCACATTTCTACACTATTAAAAAAATGTAAAAAATGTGGATAATGTGGATAACTACTTGGCAAGTAAATGTTCGCCTACTAAATACACGTCTCCGGCACCCATAGTTATCAACAGGTCATTGTTTAAAAGATTTTTTTGTAAAAATTTTTCACAGGCCTCAAAAGTGCCTAAATAGTGAACCTCTGTTCCTAATTTTTCGATTCTATCTGCAATATCTTTAGCACTTACTCCATAGATGTCCGGTTCACGAGCAGGGTAAATATCTGCAAGAACTACCATATCAGCAACACTAAGAGCCTTGGCAAAATCATCTAAGAAGCTAAGTGTACGAGTGTAGGTATGTGACTGGAAGCAAACAATAAGTCTATCATGTGGATAGTTCTTTGCAGCAGCAAGGCTGGCAGAAATCTCTGTTGGGTGATGAGCATAATCATCAATAATAGTTGCTCCGTTATATGTACCCTTAAGCTCGAAACGTCTGTGGGCACCGCCAAACTTGGCAAGTCCTGTAAGTATATTCTCGTAAGAAATACCCATTTCTATAGAAAGAGCTATAGCTGCAAGAGCATTTGAAACATTATGTATGCCTGGTACATTAAGGGTTACCCTATCGTAGGCTTTACCATTAAATACAGGAACAAAGCTTGCGCAGCCCTTTTCGTTATATGTAATATCTGTAGGATAGATATCAGCATCATTCTTAAGTGAATAAGTAATTACCTGACACTTAAGACCCTCAGTAAAGTAATTAACATCTTCTATTTCATTATTGATAATCAAAATTCCATCATCAGCAGTGTTGCCGGCAAATTTCTTAAATGAAGCACGATAATTCTCAAGATTCTTGAAGAAATCAAGATGGTCAGCCTCTACATTAAGGATGATGTTGTATTTAGGGAAGAATGAGTGATATGAATTAGTGTATTCACATGCTTCCGTAATGAAAACATCACTGTCACCTACATGGACATTGCTGTGTATGGCATCAAGGATACCGCCTACAGAAATTGTAGGGTCGTCGGCTGTCTCAAGAAGTATCTGGCTAATCATTGAAGTAGTTGTAGTCTTACCATGTGTACCAGCAACAGCAATAGACCTAGCGTAGTTTTCCATTATCTCTCCAAGAAGCTCAGCTCTTGTAAGCATTGGCTTACCTGATGCCTTGGCTGCAGCAAACTCAGGGTTATCCTCATGGATTGCAGCAGTATATACGATTAGGTCGATATCATCAGTGATATTAGAGGCTGCCTGTGGATAACTAATCTTTGCACCAAGTGCCTCAAGATGCTTTGTTAAGTCTGATGAAGCTCTATCAGAACCGGAAATGGTGAAGCCAGCGCCAAGTAAAATCTCTGCAAGACCGGACATACTGATGCCGCCAATTCCTATAAAGTGCACATGAATTTTGTTGTTAAAATCGATTTTATACATAAGTAACCTTCTTTATTTTTTAAATTTTTACATAAAATACCTACATAACTCTAACCCCAAAATGTTTTACATGCAAGATAAAATGAATATATTGTAGAAATTGACAGTGAATTGTCTAACAATTAACAATGGTTTAGTAAAAATTATTAATAATATTGCAGTAAATAACGGCATTTGCTATACTAATGTTACAAAGGGGAGTGCTATGGGTTTTTTTGTAAGCACATCCTTGACTGACACCATGAGAAAGGCAGATGATAGGATGATTAGAAAAGAAATGATCGCAATGCTTCTCGCTGGCGGGCAGGGAAGCAGACTCGGCGTATTGACGTCCGATGTTGCAAAGCCAGCAGTTTCTTTTGGAGGAAAGTATCGTATTATCGATTTCCCTCTATCAAATTGTATCAATTCAGGCATTGATACAGTTGGCGTACTAACTCAATATCAGCCATTAGTTCTTAATTCTCATATTGGAATTGGTATTCCTTGGGATTTGGACAGAAACAATGGCGGAGTTACCGTTCTTCCACCATATGAGAAGAGCGATACAAGTGAGTGGTATTCAGGTACAGCCAACGCAATTTTCCAAAACCTTAAGTACATGGAGAGCTATAATCCAGAGTATGTGCTTATCCTTTCAGGAGATCACATCTACAAGATGGATTATGAGGCCATGTTAGATTTTCATAAGGCTAAGGGCGCTGATGTTACAATCGCTGTTATTCCAGTTCCAATTGAGGAAGCATCGCGTTTTGGAGTTGTTATTGCTGATGACGATAAGCGAATCAGCGAGTTTGAAGAAAAGCCAGCAAATCCACGAAGTAATCTTGCTTCAATGGGTATTTATATATTCAGCTGGAAAGTATTAAAGGAGTCTTTGCTTGCACTTAAGGATCAGAGCAACTGTGATTTTGGTAAGCATGTACTTCCATACCTTCATGAGAAGGGGGCACCAATGTATGCCTACGAATTCAATAGCTATTGGAAGGATGTAGGAACACTTGGTTCATATTGGGAAGCCAATATGGAGTTAATTGATTTGATTCCAGAGTTTAATCTATATGAGGAATTTTGGAAAATTTACACTAATCAAAATATCATCGAGCCACAGTTCATTGCAAGTACAGCAGTAGTTGAAAAGGCTATTGTGGGAGCAGGTGCACAGATTTATGGCGAGGTTTACAATTCGGTATTAGGTGCTGGCGTAGTGATTGATGAAGGAACAGTTGTTAGAGATTCAATCATCATGGAAGGCGCTGTTATCGGTAAGAATTGCGTAATAGATAAATCGATTATTGCAGAGAACACTGTTGTTGGTGAAGGAACAAAGATAGGACAAGGCGAAGAGGCAGAAAGCAAGCTTAATGCAAGCATTTATTCCTTTGGCCTTGCTGTTATCGGAGAGAATTCAGTTATACCAGCAAACGTTACTATAGGTAAAAATACAGCTATCAAAGGCGAGACTAGCGAGGCAGATTATCCTGACGGACAGTTAGCTAGTGGCGGCTACATTATCAAGGCAGGTGATCGATTATGAAAGCATTAGGAATTATACTAGCAGGTGGAAACTCAAGCAGAATGCAGCAACTTACTGAGAAGCGTGCCATTGCCGCAATGCCAGTAGGTGGCAGCTACAGATGTATCGATTTTGTTCTTTCAAACATGACAAATTCACACATCCAGACAGTAGCAGTACTTTCGCAGTACAATGCAAGGTCTCTAAATGAGCACCTTAACTCATCAAAATGGTGGAACTTTGGTAGAAAGCAGGGAGGCCTCTTCCTATTTACACCAACAGTTACTACTAATAATAGCTGGTGGTACAGAGGTACTGCCGATGCCATTTGGCAAAATATTGATTTCTTAAAGAAAAGACATGAGCCATATGTTATCATTGCAAGTGGTGATTGTGTTTACAAGCTGGATTTCAATAAGGTACTTGATTATCACATCAAGAAGCAGGCAGATATCACAGTAGTATGTGCTAAGCTTCCAGAGGGAGATGACATCAACCGTTACGGTGTGGTAGAGATGGACAGAGACGGTAGAATCGTTGAGTTTGAAGAAAAGCCAATGGTTGCTACTTCAGACATCGTTTCTGCTGGCGTATATGTCATTAGAAGAAGAGCTCTTATCGATTTACTTGAAGAGTGTAATCGCGAGGGCCGATACAACTTTGTAACAGATATTCTCATTAGATATAAGAATATGAAGAAGATTTACGGATACAAGATGGAAGGCTATTGGGCTAATCTTGCTGACGTAGACAGCTATTTCAAGGCTAATATGGACTTCCTGAGAAAGGATGTTAGAGATAGCTTCTTCCATACTGAGCCTGGTGTATATTCAAAGACTCATGACCTGCCACCTGCAAAGTTCAACACAGGTTCTAAGGTCACCAATTCACTTGTTGCTGGTGGTTGCATTATAAACAGCACAGTCGAGAATTCTGTACTATTTAAGAAGGCGTTTGTTGGAAACAATTCAGTTGTTAAGAACTGCGTCATTCTAAATGGAGCATACATTGGCGACAATGTACACGTAGAAAACTGTATTGTTGAAAGCCATGAAACATTGCTCAGCGGTTCCACATATATTGGGGAAAACGGAATCCGCATAGTAACCGGTAACAAAAACAGATATGATATGCCAGTTGGGGAGGTATAACAAAATGCAAATTACAGACATTAGAATTCGCAAGATTGAAAAAGAAGGCAAGATGAAAGCAGTAGTCTCTGTCACAATTGACGAGGAGTTTGTAATTCACGACATCAAGATTATTGAAGGAGATAAGGGACTATTTATAGCAATGCCATCAAGACGTGGTTCTGAGGGTGGCTATAAGGATATTGCTCATCCAATTCGCTCAACAACAAGAGAACAGATGCAGACAATGATTCTTAACAAGTACAAGGAAGAGTTCCCAGAGTAAGATTTATGTATTTAATAGTAGGTTTAGGCAATCCAGAAAGAAAGTATGAAGGGACCCGACATAACGTGGGGTTCGAGGCGATAGACACCTTAGCAAAGCATTATTCTATTGATATTAATCAAAAGGAACAAAAGGGTATTGTTGGAAAGGGTATGATAAATGGCCATAAGGTAATTTTGGCAAAGCCTATGACCTATATGAACCTTAGTGGTGAATGTGTACAACCACTTGTAGATTATTACGAGGTTGATCCTGAGACGGAGCTTGTAGTCATCTCAGATGATGTTTCTCTATCTACAGGAAATATCAGAGTAAGAAAGAAGGGCTCAGCCGGCGGACATAATGGACTTAAAAACATTATTGCACGCCTGGATACAAACGTATTTCCGCGCATCCGCGTTGGTGTAGGTGAGTGTGAAAATGGTGATATGGTAGCCCATGTGCTCGGCAGATACAATGCTGAGGATAGACAAAAGGTTGACGCATCATTTGAAAAGGTAATCGGCGCAGTGGAATTGTTTTTAGAGGGTGACATAGATGCTGCAATGAATAAATACAATGTAAAAGAAAAAATTGACTAAATACCAGCCTGCATAACCTATATGCAGGCTAATTTTTTAGTTTTGTTATTTACAATAACGGTTTATTATTCTATACTTAAAAATGTAATGATATCGAACTATATTATATAAAATAATTAATAGAGAAAAGGGAGAGCCATGTACGAACCAAATGTAATTTTTAATGTCAATTTTTTAGGAACGGTGGACATTACCTGTGGAGGCACACCAATAGTTTTAGAGAGGAATAACACTACAAAGGTTAATCAGTTATTCCAGATGCTTCTATATTATCAAAATGGAATAGCAAGGGATCAGGTTATCTATAATCTTTTCCACAACGAGGATATTGCAGATGAGTCTAACAGTCTTAGAGCTATAGTGTTCAGACTTAGAAAGGCTCTTCTTAGTCTGGGTATTCCAGATGAGGACTATGTCTACATCAAAAGAGGAACCTATAGAATCAATCCAAATGTGAAGATTGAATGTGATGCGACTAAGTTTGAAGAGATTGCAAAGAAGGCACTTAGCGCTGAGGATGTTAGTGAACAGCAGAAGCTTTTAGAGGAAGCTATAGAGCTTTACAACGGAGATTTCTTACCTACTCTAAGTGGATATGAGTGGGTAGTTACCACACAGGTCAGATTAAAGAAGCTTTTTGACAGATGCTTAAAGCAGCTTCTTGAAATGTACAAGGTGCAGAAGGACTACTCATCTATGTACAACATCAGCCATAAGGCTAATAATCTTTATCCATATGATGGTTGGCAGACCTTTGAGATGGAGGCTCTTATTGAAGAGGGTAATACAAAGGATGCTCTTAAGCTTTATGAGGATACAGAGACTCTCATGTTTGAAGAGCTTGGTGTATCAGTATCTACAAGCATGACTGAGCAACTGGATAAGCTTGGTGAGCAGGTTAAGAATAATACAGATATGATTAGCGAGGTTAAGAGAAATCTTGATACTTCAAAAGAGGACATTGAGGGTGCCTTCTATTGCACATATCCTGTATTTGTAGAAAGCTATAGATACATTAAGAGAGTTATTCGCCGTTCAGGTCAGGCTGCATGGCTTATGCTTTGCACCATCACAGATGGTAAGGGCTTTGCTCTTAATGAATCAGACCGATTAGATACACTTGCTGACGAGCTTTCAGAGGCTATCCGTACATCTGCAAGAGGCGGAGATATGTATGCAAGATACGCTAACAATCAGTTTGTTGTGCTTCTTCTTGATATAACACAGGAGGATTGTGTTTTAGTTCAGAGTAGAATTAACGAGAATCTTAGCAAGGAATCTAGAAAGCGCTACATTAAATATCATCTAGCGCCAGTTAACCTTGCAAGTGCAGGTACAGATAACGACACCGATGAGCTACAGGACATTGTAAGAGGTGAAGAATAATGGCAATTTCAGATAGAATGTTGAGAATGCACAATTGTGTGGGCATTACTCTTAAAAATGAAGGCTTTAAAGGTGAAATATATACATGCTATGAGAATGAACCTAGAACATTTAATGATGTAGACGGGTTTTTCAATATAGTAAATGCCTTTTTAGATGTGCTGGAATTTCCAGCACAAAAGATAAAATACAGAGCCTTTAAAAAGACTTTACCTACCATGGAGCTTGTAGACATTGATCCTAATGAGAAGCTTTTTAATACAGAAAAGCTTTTGGGTTTATGTAAGCGAAAGGCTTATATCATTATGGTTACTGCCAGAGATAACGCCACATGGCAGGGTATGATTTATAGTAAATCAGAGGATAAGGAATACAGCTTCAACAGCGAAGTTGAATTAATCAGAATACTAAATAAATAATAGATGGGCAGTGAGTGGAGGAAGCAAATGAGAAGGCTTAATTATTTGCTTTCACTGATTGTTCTGAGTCTTAGTATATCATCCTGTGGAGACCAGGCCCCGGCCTATAGCGATACAGCTGTGGTAACGGAAAACAGCTCATCTGCAGCAGTAGCTAAGGAATCTGCCGGCAAGAGGGATAACACCATTTCGGTGCTTGTGCCCGAGGCCAGTGGAGTGCAGGTCTATTCCAATGCAGACGCATCCATAGATGCCAGCAATGCAGCAGATGGCTATGTAATGGTGAAATACACAGGAAGTGCAGCTAAGGTAAGAATGCTTATAGAAACGCCTGCAGGAAACACCTACAATTACCTGATGGCACTTGATGGACAGTATGATGTTTATCCATTGTCTGAAGGAAGTGGAACCTACAAGATTGGCGTGTATGAGAACCTACATGATGACCAGTATGCAACAGCATTTACTCAGTCAGTGAACGTAACTCTAAAAGATGAATATAGTATGTTTCTGTATCCTAATGCTTATGTGGATTTCAATGCAAATTCCAATGCAGTTAAGAAGGGGCAGGAGCTTGCAGCAGGTGCAAACACTGATATTGAGGTGGTGCAGAATGTCTATCATTACATAACAAAGAATGTAACCTATGATTATGACAAGGCTAAAACAGTTAAGTCAGGCTACATCCCAAAGGTAGATGAAACCTTAGCCACCGGCAAGGGAATCTGTTTTGATTATGCATCTCTGATGGGAGCAATGCTAAGGTCCCAGGGCATTCCAACAAGGCTTGAGATAGGCTACGCAGGCACTGAATATCATGCATGGATATCGGTATACACCAAGGAAACAGGTTGGATTGATAAAATCATCCAGTTTGACGGAAAAACATGGACACTTATGGACCCTACGCTTGGGTCATATGCTAGTAACAGCACAGTTAAGAAATATAGGGAAGATGATACGTACTATCAACTGAAATATAAATATTAAGGGTGTTATTATGGGTGAAAATATAAAAAAGAGGTTAACTTCAGAGGAGTTATATGCATTCTCAGACGAGATGGGAATGATGATTAGCAGTGGTATTTCTTCAATACAGGCTATCACGATGATGCTTGATGAATCAGAAGGCGGCGAGGAAAAGGAGCTTCTTTCTGATATGGAAAAGGTTGTGGGTGAAACAGGTTCTCTATCAAGAGCTATTGAGGAATCAGAAGTGTTCCCTGATTATTTTGTGGAGATGGCAAAGATGGGCGAGACAACAGGTAAGATGGATTCAGTGCTTACGAATCTGGCCGCCCATTATTCCAGAGAAATGGCTATAAGTAGTGCCATAAGAAGTGCAGTTACATATCCTCTTATGATGGTTGCTATGATGCTTGTAATCATCATTGTGCTTGTAACAGAGATAATGCCAGTGTTTGATAGAGTGTTCAAGCAATTGGGGGGCACAATGGATGGGCTATCAGCAGGATTTTTGGCAGTTGGTACATTTATGAAGGCCCATGGAGTGATTTTACTTCTTATATTGCTTGCAATAGTTATATATTTAATTGTACTTAACAAGAGCAATTGGGGCAGGGCTAGAAGAAATAATCTTTTATATAAGAGCCGCAGGTTCAAATCCATCCATTCTAAGATAGCTACAAGTCGATTTGCATCTGCTATGGCAATGACTCTTTCAAGTGGCATGGATGTGATGCAGGCGCTTGATGTTAGCGGCAGGATTGTTGATGCTCCTGATTTTGAAGAGAAGGTAGAAAAGTGTAAGGATTCCTTCGCACAATCTATGGATATAGGAAAGGCATTTTCTCTTTCTGGTATATTCGGTGGTTTGTATGGCAAAATGGCTATCCTTGGAGCAAAGACTGGTAATATGGAAAATGTCCTTGAAAAGGTGGCTACCACTTATCAGGAGGAGGCAGATGAGGAAATCAATGATTTAATCGCTGTTGTGGAGCCTACACTTGTAATTATTCTTTCTGTTATTGTAGGTATCATTTTGTTATCAGTAATGCTACCACTTCTTAACATTATGTCGGGGATGATTTAATATGGCAAAAACCAGATTTGGAAGCCTTGATGGCATTCATCAAATCAAAAAGAAGAACGCAGCAGAGACTACGATTATCTCTGCAGTATTGTTCATTCTCATATTTGTTGTATTTTTGTTTGCTGTATCAAAGGCGTCTGAGGGCTCTATTCATGAACAAAGGCAGAGTCTGACGGATGCAATAGATAGGGCTATTATTCAATGCTATGTAACAGAGGGTAGATACCCTGAAAGCTTTGATTATTTGCAGCAGAATTATGGAATCATCTATGATGATTCTGAGTTTAGGGTGGATTATGTAATCTATGGAAGTAATATGCGTCCAGAGGTTACAATCATCAATCTGAAGTAGCATGGGAAAGGAGCAGCATTGAAGATAGGGCAGCTTAAAAAACATAATATAGATATCATGTTTTTGATGGTATTGTTCTTGATATTCACTTTTTCTGCAGTGAGTGTTCTTTTGATGGCTGTAAATTCCTATAGGTCTGTAGCATATGCCAACGAAGAAAATGCCAGTGCACGTATTGCTACATCCTACATCCGTGAGCAGGTGAGATATCATGATGACATGGGTGCCATCACATTAAGTAAGCTAGATGATGTGGATTGCATCAAAATGTCTGAGGGTGAGGGTGTTAATCTGTATATCTATGAATATAATGGATTTTTGATGGAGCTTGAGGCCAAGGATGGTGCTGGTGCAACCCCGGATTTTGGCAATAAAATCCTTAAGATTAAGGCACTGGATTTATCAGAACAGGATGGAGTTATAGATGCTGAAATTACAGACATCAAAGGAGAGTCTTTTGATGTATTAATCGGTGTTAAGTCGATGGAGGTGGAATCAGATGAGAAACAGAAATAATGGTTCCAGAATCTTTATGACGGAGCTGATGTTTTCAATATTCTTTTTTATAATAATATCTGCTATTTGCGTTCAGTGCTTTGCAGGAAGCTACGCCAAAAGTAAATCTGCCAAGGAGATTACAGAGGCTGTAAATTTGGCTTCTAACGAAGCTGAAGAATATCTTGCAACAGATAATTACAAGGGTGATACCAACTACTATGATGATGCATGGAAAAGCGTAAGTGATGATAAGGCAACCTATAAGGTGACAAGCCTTGTAATCGAGCCGGAGAAAAAGGGACAGTGTCAGGCAATGCATGTGGTGGTATCCACAATTTCAGATGAAGAAATATATTCACTAGAGGTTGAAAAGGCACTTAAGTAGGAGAGGCCATGGAGCAAAGGAAAAGAGAGCAAAGGACAATAATAAATATAGGAACATCTCTTATGGTGGTTATTTTAATTGGCTTAGCCTTTGCGGTGATTGCAGCTCTTGCCATTTCATCCAGTTATAATAACTACAATCTAAGCATCAAGCTTAGGGACCATACAGATGATTACTACAAGGCATCTAACCTGGCTTACGAGAGAATCGCAGAAAATAATTGGGAAAATCAGCAATTTACTGTTGATATTAATGACAATCAGGTGTTAAATGTCAAGGTGGATAATGGAGAGATAGTTTGCTTTAAGGTGGAAAACGTATCTGATTGGGAAGCTGACAGTACACAACCTGTTATCACAATCGATGATTAGACTATAAGAGGGGATTGACGCATGAGTGTAAATATTATTAGCTATTTAACAGATGCAGTTAAAAAATATAAGGCCTCTGATGTGTTTATAATTGCTGGCCGAGAGGTTTCCTTTAGAGTGAATGATCAGGTTATGACCCGTTCTGAGCTTGAGAAAGCCTATTCTGAAAAATCCGAGCCAGATGAGGGTGCTATTGTGCCAAAGATGGCAGAGGATTTGGTAAATCAAATATATGAAATTGCAGGAAGAGATATTACTAAATACAAAACCTATGGGGATGATGATTTTTCATTTGCCATAAAGGATATATCAAGGTTTCGTGTGAATGCCTTTAAGCAAAGAGGTACCTTTGCAGCAGTCATTCGTGTAATCACATTTACATTGCCTGATTACAAGGAACTGATGATACCTGAATCAGTTATCAAGCTATCTAACGAATCTAAGGGACTTGTGCTTGTTACAGGCCCTGCCGGCAGTGGTAAATCTACCACTTTGTCTTGTATCGTTGATAAGATTAATAAAAACTATAACAAACATATTATTACCCTAGAGGACCCTGTGGAATATTTGCACAAGCACTCTAAATCAATAGTGTCACAGCGAGAAATCCACTTAGATACAGAAAACTATGTGACGGCCCTTCGTGCCTCACTTAGACAGAGTCCAGATGTTATCTTGCTTGGAGAAATGCGTGATGCTGAAACCATTTCCGTTGCAATGACTGCGGCTGAGACAGGACATTTAATACTGTCTACATTGCACACAATTGGAGCAGCAAACACCATCGATAGAATAATCGATGTTTTCCCATCAGAGCAGCAACACCAGATAGCATTGCAGCTTTCTATGGTTATTAAGGCAGTTGTTTCTCAGCAGCTGGTGCCAGCAGTAGATGGCACACTTGTGCCTGCTTTTGAGGTAATGACGGTAAGTCCTGCCATCAGAAACATGATTAGAGAAAATAAGGTACCTCAGATAGAAGGTGTTATTTATTCCAGCGACACTGATGAAATGGTATCTATGGACTCTAGTTTATTTAAGCTTGCCCAGGCAGGCATTATTACAAAAGCAACAGCAATGGATTATGCAGTTAATGCAGAAATGTTAGGAAGAAGATTAGGAGTTTGATTTAAAAGATGGAAAGTTTTAAACCTATGCTGTTTACTTGCATGAAGAATTATAGCAAGGAGCAGTTCTTTAAAGATTTAGTATCAGGAATCATCGTGGCAATCATTGCATTGCCACTTTCTATTGCCTTGGCGCTTGCGTCAGGAGTTGGCCCAGAGCCAGGCTTATATACAGCAATCGTAGCTGGCTTTTTGATTTCCTTCTTCGGAGGAAGTACAGTGCAGATTGCCGGTCCAACAGCCGCATTTGCTACAATAGTAGCAGGCATCATTGCCACTGATGGTATGGATGGTCTTATCATCGCCACAATTATGGCAGGTATCATTTTGATAATCCTAGGCTTGGTAAAGGCTGGAGCGCTTATCAAATTCATACCATACACAATCACAACAGGATTCACAGCCGGAATCGCAGTTACTATTCTCATTGGTCAGTTCAAGGATTTCTTTGGTGTAGATTTCCACGGAGAAAAGCCAATCGAGACTATTGATAAGCTAAAGGTATTCTTTAGCAATATTGATTCACTTAATGTAGAAGCTATGGTAGTAGGTATTATCTGCCTTGCAGTGCTTATTATCTGGCCTAAGTTTTTCTCAAAGATACCAGCATCTATCATTGCAGTATTTGTTAGTATCGCAATCGTTCAGGGCTTACACCTTAACGTAAATACAATCGGAACACTTTATCCAGATTTAAAGGCAGGACTTCCAAGCCTTTCAGTACCACATTTCTCACTTTCAGTAGTTAGAAACGAAATGCCTAACGCATTTACAATCGCAATCCTTGCAGCTATCGAGTCACTTCTTTCAGCTGTAGTTGCAGATGGTATGGTAAACAGCAAGCACAGAAGTAATCAGGAGCTTATCGGTCAGGGTATTGGTAATATCGGTTCAGTTTTATTTGGTGGTATTCCAGCTACAGGCGCTATCGCACGTACAGCTGCCAACATCAAAAATGGTGGACGTACACCAGTTGCAGGTATGGTTCATTCAATCACACTTTTAATCGTACTTGTTGTACTTATGCCTTATGCTAAGTTCATCCCAATGCCATGTATCGCAGCTATTCTTTTCCAGGTAGCTTACAACATGTGCCAGTGGAGACCATTTGTAAGACTTGTAAAATATGCTCCAAAGTCAGATATCATCGTACTTGTACTTACATTCATCCTTACAGTAGTATTCGACCTTGTTGTTGCTATTGAATGGGGTATGATTGTTGCTTGTATCCTTTTCATCAAGAGAATGAGCGAGGAGACACAGGTAAGTGGCTGGACATACCAGTCTGACGAGGAAGAGTTCGTAGATGACCTTAGACCAGTTGAGAAGGAAATCCGTGTATTCGAAATTACAGGACCTCTTTTCTTTGGTGTTTCAGACATGATTGCAAATGATATCGATGTAAAACACTTCACAAAGGTACTTGTCATCAGAATGCGTTCCGTTCCAGCTATTGATGTTACAGCACTTAGAGCATTAAAGGATCTTGTTGCCCGCGCTAAGGCTAAGGGTGTTACAGTTGTGTTCTCACATGTAAATGAGCAGCCAAGAAGAATGATGGAGAAGGCTGATTTCATCAATGAAGTGGGTAGAGATAACTTTGCACCAAACATTGATGCAGCACTTGATAGAGCAGAAAAAATTATAGGCAAATAAATTATGAAAACATTTTTAGAACCATTTGAAAATCTAACAGCGGTAGAGTCTCTTCGCGAGGCTCTAGCTCGCCGCGGGAAAGTCTATGATATTACAGGGTGTGCCGATAAGGCGCACCTTATTTTTGGTATTGGACATGATATAAACTATAAGCTGATTATTACAGCAGATGAATTAAAGGCAAGGGAGCTTGTGGAGGAATATCGTTTTTACGATAATGATGTGGTATTTTTCCCGGCAAAGGATTTCCTATTCTATCAGTCAGATATTAGGGGAAACGCTCTTACCCGCGAGAGAATGAGCGCCATTGAGGCAGTTATCAGCAATAATTCATGTACTGTAGTAACCACAATAGATGCGTTAATGAATAAGCTGCCTGCACTATCTTATTTTGAGGATGGTGTAGTGGCTATATCTGATACGGATACTATTGAGCTTGAGGCGCTGCGCCGCAAGCTGGTTGCCATGGGCTACGAGAATGTAGGCACCTGCGAGCATCCTGGTGAGTTTGCGGTTAGAGGTGGCATCATTGATGTGTTCCCACTTACTTCGGATTTGCCGGTTCGTATTGAGCTTTGGGGTGATGAGATTGATAGCATTCGTACCTATGATGCCAGCAATCAGAAGTCTATCGAAAATATAAATTCTGTTTTAATTTTTCCTGCAGTTGAGCTAATACTAAGCGCTGATGAGGTGGAGGCTGGTCTTAAGAAGATTGAGGCTGAGCGAGATGAGCGCTACGAACAGTATCGCAAGGAAATGAAAACAGAAGAGGCCTATCATCTGAAAACCTACGCCGACAGAGTTGTGGAGGAGACCAGAGAATGGGGATTGTCTCAGGAGCTAGAGACTAATCTTACTTACTTTTGCGATAAGCTAGGCTCCTTTATAGATTTTATGCCAAAGGGCACCTACGTGTTTATTGACGAGGTGCAAAAGGTAATAAATAAGGGAGAGGTTACTGAAACAGAGTTTTCAGATGCCATGACTCGCCGAGTTGAGGCAGGATATATGCTAAAGGGGCAGATGGAAATGCTTTATAGCGTGTCGGAGATATTTGGCCGTATCGAGAAATATCCTACCACCCTTATGTCTGTATTAGATGCGAAGAACAAGCTGCTGAAATCAGCAGACCATTTTAGCATAGCAGTGCAAGGGGTTAATGCCTACAATGGTTCCTTCGAGCTGTTAACTAAAGAACTGCTTCAGTACAAGAAACGTAAATACAAGGTGCTGCTTGTAACCAGCTCATCTACTAAGGGACAGCGCCTGGCTCAGGATTTGTTAGAAGAGGGGCTTAACGCATATTTCACCACAGATTTGGATCACAAGATTAATCCTGGGGAAACTATGCTGTGTGTTGGAAATATTAAAAGAGGATTTGATTATCCTGATTCAGCCTTTGTAATGCTGTCTGATGGGGATATCTTTGGTCATGTGCGAAAGAAAAAGCGCAGGGTAAAGAAATACGAGGGCGAATCTATTTCTTCCTTCCAGGATTTACATGTAGGGGATTATGTTGTTCACGAAAACTATGGCTTGGGTGTGTACAAGGGCACCGAGCAGATGGAAGTGGACAAGGTAATCCGTGACTATATCAAGATTGAGTATGCCAAGGGCAGCAATCTGTATGTGCTTACATCACAGCTTGATATGATTCAGAAGTATTCTGGCCCTGATGGCAAGAAGCCAAAGCTGAATTCTTTAGGTGCTGGTACCCAGGAATGGACCAGAACAAAGCAGAAGGTTCAATCAGCTGTTGGTGTTGTTGCCAAGGAGCTGGTGGATTTGTATGCTTTGCGTCAGAACACAGATGGATTTGTATATGGACCTGATACTGTATGGCAGAAGGAATTTGAGGAAAGCTTTCCATACGAGGAAACAGAAGGTCAGCTTACAGCTATTGAGGCGGTTAAGAAGGATATGGAGTCTAAGAAAATCATGGATAGACTTATCTGTGGTGACGTAGGCTTTGGTAAAACAGAGGTTGCCATGCGTGCTGCATTTAAGGCTGTGCAGGAGGGCAAGCAGGTGGCATATCTGGTGCCAACCACCATCCTGGCGCAGCAGCATTATAATAACTTCGTTCAAAGAATGGGTGGCTATCCTGTAAACATAGGTTTATTGTGCAGATTTAGGAGCCCAGCGGAGCAGAAGAAGACTATAGAGGATTTGAAAAATGGTATGGTGGACATCGTCATTGGTACTCACCGCCTGCTTTCAAAGGATGTAGAGTTCAAGGATTTAGGTCTTCTTATCATAGATGAGGAGCAGCGATTTGGTGTTAATCACAAGGAACGCATCAAGCAGATGAAAAAGACGGTAGATGTATTGTCTCTTTCTGCTACACCTATTCCTCGTACACTTCACATGTCACTTGTTGGAATACGAGATATGAGCGTGTTAGATGAAGCACCTATGGAGCGTACACCTATCCAGACATTTGTATTTGAATATAACGAAGAAATGGTCCGTGAAGCCATTGTACGTGAGATGGCAAGAGATGGCCAGGTGTACTATGTATTTAATAGAGTCCGTGGCATCCAGGATATGGCTGCTGAAATAGAGCGATTGGTTCCTGAGGCGACAGTAGGCTACATCCACGGCCAGATGACCGAGGCCAAGGTTGAGGATGTGATGATGCAGTTTATCAATCATGAGATTGATGTGCTTGTAGCTACCACAATCATCGAAATCGGCCTGGATATTTCTAACGTAAATACGATAATCATTCACGATTCTGACAACATGGGATTGTCCCAGCTGTACCAGCTAAGAGGCCGCGTGGGACGAAGCAATCGTACCGCTTATGCTTTTCTTATGTACAGGCGCGATAAGATGCTAAAGGAAGTGGCTGAGAAGAGACTTGCTGCTATTAAGGAATTTACAGACCTTGGTTCTGGCTTTAAAATCGCCATGCGAGATTTGGAGATACGCGGAGCCGGCAATTTGCTTGGTGTAGAGCAGCACGGTAACATGACTGCAGTAGGCTACGACCTATACTGCAAGATGCTTAACGAGGCCGTAAAGATAGAAAAGGGCGAGGTGAAGGAAGAAAACTTCAACACATCAGTGGATATCAATATCGAAGCATATCTTCCAGATACCTACGTATCAAACGAAGAGCAGCGTATCGATATCTACAAGCGTATTGCCGCTATCGACAGTGAGGAAGCAAGAGA
Source organism: Pseudobutyrivibrio sp. (assembly GCA_017934625.1). Taxonomy (GTDB): domain Bacteria; phylum Bacillota; class Clostridia; order Lachnospirales; family Lachnospiraceae; genus Pseudobutyrivibrio. The sequence continues at coordinate 28,007 of JAGBJE010000086.1, forward strand.
CGATATGCTTGACGAGCTTGTGGATCGCTTCGGTGAGCCAAAGCGATGCGTGCAGAATCTGCTTTGGGTGGCGATGCTTCGCGTAAAGGCTCACGATGCCTATGTTACAGCCATCGAGCAAAAGGGCGATATCATCCGTATCGTCATGTACGAAAAGGCAAAGATAGATGTGGCTCAGATTCCAGCTCTTTTAGAACGCAACAATCCACACATCACCTTTGCCGCCGACCCTAAGAACCCGGCCTTCATATTCAACACCCGGGCCAACACCCGCATCAAGCCTTCAGAGGTATTCGAGTACCTCCAGGACTTCATATTGGATTTGAAGACGCTGAAGGTGGAGGAATAAGGCAAGATACTATTTTTAGTTGGCAGGTAAGTGCATCGCTGTAATTCTTCGCCTAAACTTGTATAATTTGCGTGGATTAATTATAATAAAAAGGCTTGAATATATTTGGGTGGGGACACTCAGGAGGAATTTATAATGAATAGAAAAATGGTAAAGACAGCAGGACTTACTGCACTTTCAGCTGTAGTGCTTATGACAGGCTGCGGTAAGATTAATCCAAACGAAACACTTGTAACAATAAATACGGGGGATGCGAAGGATACTATTTCTTTAGGTTATGGTAACTTTGCTGCCAGATATCAGCAGTCTATGTATGACCAGTATTTGCTTTCATACTATGGCGAGGATATGTGGAAATCAGATATGTCAGGAAGTGGTTCTACACTTGAGGAAGATACAAAGGATGGCGTCCTTGAGGATATGGAATCACAATATCTTACAAAGCTTCATGCAAGCGATTATGGAGTAGAGTTAACAGAAGATCAGAAGAACGATATTGCAAAAGCAGCAAAGAAGTTCATCTCTGATAATAGCAAGGAATCTCTTGAGGCTATGGGTGCCACAGAGGAATATGTTAAGGAATATCTTGAATATAGAACATACTATTCTCTAGTTAGTGCAGCAGCAAAGGAAGCATCTGATGCTGATATTAAGGATGAGGATTGTTGGATGCGTACATTTACCTATGTTCTCTTTGATACAACAGGTAAGAAGGACGAAGAAGGTAATGTAACAGAGTATACAGATGATGAGATTGCTGAATTAAAGACTCAGGCTAAGGAGCTTTCTACATCAGAGGATTTTGATGCAAAGGTAGAGGAACTTGGTCTTACAACACAGAATTACTCTTATCTTAAGGGTGAGTCAGAAGATAGCACAATGGATATGTCGATAATCTCTGAGGCTGAGAAGCTTAAAGAGGGTGAGCAGTCAGGTGTTATTGTTGTTGATGGTGTAGGCTTCTATGTAATTAAGCTTACTGCAGATCATGATGAGGACGCTTCACAGACTAAGAGAGAGTCACTTCAGTCAGAGGCATTTGATAAGCTTTTAGACGAATGGAAGGAAGCTATTACTTGGAAAGTAAATGACAAGGCTTGGGAGAAGGTTAAGTTCGATAGCTTATTCAAGGCTCCTGAGACAGAAGAATCTAAGGAAGATGATACAACTACTGAATCTACTGAGAATACAACAGCTACTGATGAAACAGAAGCGGAGTAATTTATGAGTTTTGTTTTAAAATATCTTAAACAATATAAAGTTAAGGCATTTTTAGCCCCACTCTTCAAAATGTTAGAGGCAATATTTGAACTGCTGGTACCACTTGTTATGGCGTCAATCATAAATAAGGGAATTGCCAGTTCAGATACCCACTACATCCTAAGGATGAGTGGGGTTCTTTTATTACTGGCAGTTGTGGGGCTTATATTTTCAATCACAGCCCAATATTTTAGCGCATATGTTGCAGTGTTTACAGCAGCGGAAATAAGAAGAGATTTGTTTGCCAAAATCATGTCCTTGTCACAGGGTGTGAAAGAGAGTATTGGTGAAGAAGTTCTTACCACTAGAATCACAAATGATATAAATCAGATTCAAAATGCTATCAATATGGTGCTTAGATTATTTTTACGTTCACCATTTATTGTGGCAGGTGCAATAGTAATGGCATTTATTGTGGATGTTAAATCTGCATTTACTTTTGTACTGGTAGTGGCATTACTATCTATCATAGTGTATTTTATTATGCACTATACACTGCCAAGGTATAAGGCTATAGCTGCTAAGCTTGAAAAAGTACTGCATGCCGTTTCAGAAAACTTGGAAGGTTCTAGAGTGCTTAGAGCATTCTGTCAGGTGGATGAAGAAAAGGAAAGCTTTGAGGCTAAGACCGGTGAGCTTGCAATGATGCAGATTGGAACTGGCAAGGTTTCAGCCCTTTTAAATCCTGTTACCTATGTGGTAGTAAATCTTGGCATAGTGTTCCTTATTTATGTAGCAATGCACAGGGTTGATAATGGATTTATATTACAGGGTGACGTGGTAGCCTTGGTTAATTACATGGGCCAGATATTGGTAGAACTTATAAAGCTTGCCAATCTGATTGTTCTTTTGATGAAGGCATTTCCATCTGCTGATAGAGTGCAGGAGCTTATGGAGATGAAGTCAGATGAGCGAAGTTTTGCCAAGTTAAATGATGAATTAATTATAGGTGGCTCGAATGGGCCTGAGCAAATATCCATTAAGAATGTATCATTTAGTTACAATGGCACAGCGGATATGGACCTTGAAGATATTAATTTGGAAATTCCTGCTGGTTCTACACTAGGCATTATTGGTGGTACAGGTTCCGGTAAGAGCACACTGCTTAAGCTTCTTAATCATACCTATGATGTTACTAAGGGCTCTATCGAAATAGGTGGCATTAATGTAAATCAGTTTGATGATAGCTATTTGGCGAAATGCTTTGGTATAGTTCCTCAGAAGGCATATCTATTTAGCGGCACTGTTAGAAGTAATATGGAAATGTCTGGAACTAACCCAGATAATGTTGAAATTAAAACAGCACTTAATATAGCACAAGCCCTGGATTTTGTTGAAGCAAAGGAAGGTGGCATTGATACAGAGGTGAAGGGACGAGGCTCGAACTTCTCTGGAGGTCAAAGACAGAGGTTAACCATTGCAAGAGCTCTTATTGGTCAACCTAAATATTTGCTTTTAGATGATTCAGCCAGCGCACTTGACCTTGCCACAGAAGCAAAGCTTAAGAAAGCTCTTATGAATCTTAGCTGGCATCCAACACTTATCATAGTATCTCAAAGAGCCTCATCGGTAATTGAAGCTGACCAGATACTGGTGCTTGATGATGGTAAATGTGTAGGCCTTGGAAATCATGATAAATTAATTAAGGACTGCGAAACATATCAGGAGATATATTATTGCCAGTATCCTAGAGAGGAGGCTGCAAATGAATAATAGGTCTCAAGGTAAAATATTAAATCGAGTTTTAATAGAGCTAAAAAGCTATGGCTTTCAAATAATTATCTCATTAATATGTGCTCTTGCTACAGTTTACCTGACACTTAGAATTCCTATCCTTACCGGTAGGGCGGTTGACTGTATAGTGGCAAAGGGTGAGATTGATTATGATAAGCTTATAGCTGTATTACAACAGATGGCCGTTACAGTAGCCGCTACATTCTTCACACAGTGGATTATGAACAGGGTGAATAATTCAATCACCTACAATGTAACCAAGAGCCTAAGGGATAGGGCTTTTAGAAAGCTACAGCACATGAAGCTATCTCAGATAGATTCACATCCACATGGAGATTATGTAAGCCGAATCGTTTCTGATGCAGATACATTTGCAGATGGACTACTCATGGGCTTTACCCAGTTTTTCACAGGAGTGCTTACAATACTTGGTACAATCTATTTTATGCTGATGATTTCAGTGAAGATTGCGCTGATAGTAATTATTGCAACACCTGCATCTCTATTGCTTGCAAAATTTATTTCAGAAAAGACCTATAGGTTCTTTGGCGAGCAGGCCAAGCTTAGAGGTATAGAGACATCATACATAGAGGAAATGATCACTGGCAAAAATATTGTCAGAAACATGGATTATGAAGGTAAGGCGATAGAGAAATTTGACAACATGAATGAAGCCCTTCGTGATGCTTCCATGAAAGCAACTTTTTATTCATCAACAGTTAATCCTAGTACAAGGCTTATAAATAACATTATTTATGCGGCTGTTGGCGTATTTGGAGCGATTATTGCAATAGGCGGTGGAATAACAGTAGGCGGTCTTACCAGCTTCCTTTCATATGCCAGCACATACGCTAAACCATTTAATGAAATATCTGGTGTCATTACAGAATTCCAAAACGCCTTGGCCTGTGCTGCCAGGTTATTTGAAATGATAGATGCCGAGGTTGAAGTAGATGAAGGCGAAAAAGCTTTAAATGATATCAGAGGAGAGATTGAGTTTAAAGATGTGTTCTTCTCTTATGATAAGAGTAAGAAGCTTATTGAACATCTGAATCTATCTGTTAAGAGCGGTCAACGCATCGCTATAGTAGGACCAACAGGTGCAGGAAAAAGTACAATCATTAATCTTCTTATGAGATTTTATGATATTGATAAAGGTCAAATCCTTATAGATGGTGTGGATATCAGAGATATTCCGATTAACGATTTGCGTCAGAGCTTTGGTATGGTTCTTCAGGAGACATGGCTTAAGAATGCCAGTGTAAAGGAAAATCTTAGAATGGCAAATCCTGATGCCACAGATGAAGAAATAATAGAGGCAGCCAAGGCCACATATGCACATAGCTTTATTAAAAGAATGCCTTACGGATATGATACAATTCTTTCTTCAGAGGGAGGGGCTTTGTCCCAAGGACAGATGCAGCTTTTATGTATAACCAGGGTAATGCTTAATATTCCACCTATGCTAATACTTGATGAAGCTACAAGTTCAATTGATACACGCACAGAACAGAAAATACAATCAGCATTTAATAAAATGATGAAGGACAGAACTACCTTTATCGTAGCTCATAGGCTATCAACTATTAGAGAAGCCGATGTGATTCTTTTTGTAAAAGACGGAAGTATAGTGGAGCAAGGAAGTCATTCAGAATTGTTGCAGAAAAATGGCTTTTATGCTAAATTATATCAGAGTCAGTCTAAAGAGGAATCAGCATAGCCGATTCCTTTTTAATGACTCGTTTCTTAAGTTAGAGATTATAGGAGATAAAATGGAACAGTATGTGATTAAAGGTGGTACTGCACTTTCAGGAGAGGTAGAGATAAGCGGTGCCAAAAATGCAGCTTTGGGTATATTAGCTGGTGCCATTATGACAGACGAGACTGTTACAATTGAAAACCTGCCAAATGTTAAAGATATTAATGTATTGATTGGTGCTATTGAGGATATAGGAGCAAAGATTAATCGTGTGGATGATCACACAGTGGAGATTAATGGTGCTAGTATTAATAGACTCTCAGTAGATTACGAATATATTAAGAAGATTCGTGCTTCTTATTATTTAATGGGAGCTCTTCTTGGTAAATACAAGAGTGCAGAGGTAGCACTTCCAGGTGGCTGCCTTATTGGTTCACGCCCTATTGATTTACATGTTAAGGGTTTGAAGGCTCTTGGTGCTAATGTAGATGTATCGTATGGTCTTTGGTCTGCCAGAGCAGATAAGCTTGTTGGTAGCCACATTTACCTTGATAAGGTGTCTGTTGGTGCTACAATCAATATTATGCTTGCTGCTGTGCTTGCAGAGGGCAAGACTACTATTGAAAATGCAGCTAAGGAGCCACACGTGGTAGATGTTGCGTCATTCTTAAACAGTATGGGTGCTAACATCCGTGGTGCTGGTACTGATGTTATCCGTATCGTAGGTGTTTCTAAGCTTCACGGTACTACTTATGCAGTTATTCCAGATCAGATTGAGGCTGGTACATATATGTGTGCAGCTGCAGCTACACACGGTGATGTTCTTATTAAGAATGTTATCCCTAAGCATCTGGAGGCTACATCAGCTAAGCTTATTGAAGCAGGCTGTGTTATTGAGGAATATGATGATGCTGTTAGAGTTATCGCTAAGGGACGTAAGCTTACACATACACATGTAACTACACTTCCTTATCCTGGCTTCCCTACTGATATGCAGCCAGAGATTACAGCTGTACTTGCTATTGCAGAGGGCACCAGCACTGTTACAGAGTCAATTTTTGAGAATCGTTTCAAATATGTAGATGAGCTTGCCAGAATGGGAGCTAATATCAAGGTTGAGGGTACTGTTGCAATCGTCACTGGTGTAGAGCGCTACACAGGTGCACAGGTACAGGCTCCTGACCTTAGAGCAGGCGCGGCCCTTATCATTGCAGGTCTTGCTGCAGATGGTATCACTACTATTGATGATATTAAGTTCATCCAGCGAGGCTACGAAGATATCGTTGGTAAGTTTACAAAGCTTGGCGCAACCTTCGCCCAGGTAGATAACGAACACGATTTACAAAAGTTCAAACTAAAGGTAGGCTAATCCGTAATATGGAGCATTACAAGTTTTTTCAGAACAAAGAATGTGAATATTTTCCTTGCCATGAGACAGATAAACCAGAAGAGTTTAACTGTCTCTTTTGTTATTGTCCTCTTTATCATTTGGGTGATAAGTGTGGTGGAAACTTTTATTTTACTGAAAAAGGAGTTAAATCCTGCGTTAATTGTTTACGCCCTCACATGAAGGATAATTATGAAGAAATAGTGAAAATATTAAAAAATGAGCGTAATTAACAAAAATATAACAATTTTAGTCTATGATGAACTCAAATTTACGAGAACGCAGATGAGGGGAGTCTGCAAATAATTAGGAGGGCGCCATGGCTAAAAAAGAAAATGTAACAAATTCTGCGATGAAAGTTAAGCGCGGAATAGGGAAAACATTGTTGCTTTATCTATTGCCAATTATTCTTATTGGTGTTATAGGCATTATTGTTTTTATTTCCTACAATGCACGTCAGGTTATCACCGAAATTTCCCTTATGGATTTGAAAGCTGAGGGCCAGGCAAATGGTAGTGAGCTAGGTTCAGTATTTCAAATGCTGACAGCAAAGGATGGTCAGTATTGTGATACTTTAGAAAGAGTGCCTTTTGAAGATCACAATGCAATGCTTAAGTATGTAGAACCATCAGCAGATTATAATACTGTGGAAAACACTGGTATTTATATTGGATTTTCTGATGATTCATATTTCTTTGCTAATCATCAGGTGCAGCCAGCAGATTGGAGACCAACAGAGCGTGGCTGGTATGCTGAAGGCCAGGGCCAGGAGACATTTGTATGCACAGAGCCTTATATTGATGCAAATAATGGACAGCTTTGTGTAACATTCGTAAGATCTGTTGACTTTGCAAACGGTGAGTTTGGTGTAGCAGCTGTAGATGTGTTCCTTACAGATCTTCAGGAAAAGGTTAATGCCCTTACTCCTATGAAGACTGGTGGTTCAATGGTTCTTGATGGAGATTACATCATTTCTTATTTCGATACAGATAAGAATGGTACACTTGTATCTGAATCTGGTAGCAAGTATTTGGAGCAGGTTAAAGCACTCGTAGAAAGCGGAAATACAGAAGTAGTTACAATCAACCAGGATTCGACAAATACTGATTATTATGTATGTGTTTCAGCAATTCCAGGAACAACATGGTCACTTATTTCATCAGTTGCAGTTGATGATGTAATGGCAGAGGCAAACCATTTCATGACCATATCATTAATAGCCATGTTCCTTCTCATTATTGTGATTACAGCTGTTATACTTATTACAATTAATCGCGTTATTACAAAGCCGGTTGAAGGTCTTTCAAGCAGCATCCTTAGAATTTCTGATGGTGACTTTACAACAAAGATGCCAGATGATAATGGTGATGAGATTGGTCTTATCAGTAAGGAAATGCAGAGATTTGTTCAGATAATGAACGGGGCTATTGGTTCTATCCAAGGCAGAGCAGAAAAGCTGCAGGAGGATTCTGAAAGCTCTAAGGATGCATCTAGCAAGATGAGTACAGAGGCTGGAGACCAGTCAGTATCTATGGGCCAGATTCAGGAGACCATGGACGACATTTCAAATGCTGTTGGCGAGCTTGCTGAGAATGCAACAAATCTTGCTCATGCAGTTTCAGATTTGACTGATAATGGTAATAGCACAAACGATACAATGATTGCCCTGGTAGATCAGGCTAAGATTGGTCAGGAAGACATGACAGAGGTTCAGCGCAGCATGGACAATATCAACGAGTCTATGAGCGAGATGAACGATGTAGTTGTTACTGTAGGCGAATCTGCTAAGCAGATTACAGATATTGTACAGATGATTGATTCTATTGCAGAGCAGACCAACCTGTTATCACTGAATGCTTCTATCGAAGCAGCACGTGCTGGTGAGGCTGGTAAGGGCTTCGCAGTAGTTGCTGATGAGATTGGAAAGCTTGCTCAGAACTCTCAGGATGCAGCTAAGGAGATTGGTGATATCATCAAGCAGATTACAGGTCTTATCTCTGATTTGGCAGACAAGTCACAGCGCAATATGGAATCTATCAATGCAAGCGGCGAGGTTGTAGAAAAGGCTGGTACAAGCTTCAGTAAGATTTATGACGATTTGAACCAGGCAGCAGCTGTAATGCAGGATATGATTCATATGATGGGCGAAGTAAACGATATCGCATCTTCTGTAGCAGCCATTTCCGAGGAGCAGTCAGCTAGTTCAGAAGAAATCACTGCAACAATCTATACACTTACAGAGAGTGCTAACCAGATTGCAACAGAAAGCCAGGGCGTAGAGGATGTAGCAAATTCTGTTTCAGATTCAGCGCTTGCTATCAATGATGAACTTTCTAAGTTCAAGATTGAATCTGATGATCAATAAGTGTAGTAGCGCTACAATCATATAGAGGAGGGGTCACGGCGGTTAATCTGTCGTGGCCTCTTCACCTTTTAAGGGATAGGAAGTGTTATGAAACTTTTGTGAAGTTTCTGTAAATTCACATTATTTTCAAAAAAAATGTTGTTATACTTATTATGACGACTTGGGGAGAGGATGATTGTAAGTATTGTATTTACGGAGGACACCAATATGAACGAAGAAGCTGAGAAGATGGATATTAAAACCAAGCAGATGCAGGAAAAAAACAGACTTGCAAGGTATTGTGGAACTATAACATGTATTGCGCTTATATTCTTTGCGGTCAGGTCACTTATTATGGACGGGGTAAATCCCCTTGACGTGGTTCGTTTAGTTATAGCAGTATTAGATATTATATTATTCCAGGTTTGTTACATGAGCTTCGGTGAGCAGTACAAATACAAATTCTGCATCACATTATCTATGGTCGCCATGTTCCTTATGAACATCTATGTGCCTAGTGATAATCACATGTATTTGTTCATGTATCCTATCATCCTCATTGTAATGATTTATGGTGAAGCTTCTACAGTAAGAATTGGCTGTATCATTGCAAATGTGTGTCTTATTACATCTGGGTTCATAGAGATTAACAGAGGTCGAATTACTGGTCGTGATTTGATAACAGAGCTTGGATTTAGTATCATAGCCTGCACTATAGCCGTAGTTGTATGTAAGCAACAGCGTCGTCAGACTACAGAGGCACTTGATACTATAAAGGATCATGCAGCAGACATTAAAGAAACATCTGAAACTATAGTTGATTTAGCAGAGCAGCTTAATCAGAAATTTGAAGAGGCTAACGATGTTTCTAACAGACTTAACGAGTCTATGGAAACAGTACATTCATCAGTTTCAGATATTGTTGAAGGTACAAGAAACACAGCTGAGGCTGTAGAAAATCAGACTAGCAAGACAGCGGTTATTCAAGAAAGCATTCAAACTGTTGGTACAGAAGCAAACAACATTGATGATGTTTCAATGCGTGTAGAGGAATCTGTAAACGAAGGCGTAGACCTTATCAACCAGCTTAAGAGCCAGGCTGAGAAGGTTGCAAATATCAATATCGAGACTAGTGAAACAACACAGGCACTTAACGAAAGTATTCAGGATATTCAAGGTATTACAGAGACAATCCTTGGAATTTCAAGCCAGACAAACCTGCTTGCACTTAATGCATCTATTGAGGCAGCAAGAGCTGGTGAGGCAGGTAAAGGCTTTGCCGTTGTTGCAGACGAAATCAGAGCTCTTTCTGAAAGTACCAGAGAGGCTACAGAAGAGATTGCAAAGATTATTGAGCGTCTTACATCTGATGCCCGTTCAGCAGCTTCTGCAATGTCTAAATCGGCAGAATATGCTAACAAGCAAAACGAACTTATTTCTGAGACAGGAACCAAGCTTGATACAATCAAGGAAGGCACGGATGAGCTAAGAGAAGGTGTTGTTCAAGTTAAGTCTTCTGTAGATGAGGTTATTGCAGCAAATACACAGATTATGGATAACATCACTAATCTATCTGCAACCAGTCAGCAGGTTGCAGCAGCAACAGATACTGTTGGCTCTGTAAGTGACGATGCTATGGATGCTCTCACAAACATGAACGATACTCTTGAGGTAATCAACAAGATTGCTAGAGAGATGGAAGAGATGGCGCTGAAATAAAAAAACGTGTAGAATAGAATACAGTAGCGGAGGTGTAGCAAGGGCTACACCTCTTTTTTCTTTACAGGGGTTGATATATGGGAGGAAAAAATGGCGGATAGACCAGTATCTAGAAAGAAAAATATTACAGGCAGTGGAAGTGTTAATAGACGTGGTTCAGGGCTTTTGGGTGGAACATCTGGCAATCGTGCAGGAGGATTTGGTGGTGGCTCTGGCTCATCAGGTGGTGGCCTTGGCAAGCTTTTAATCATCGCGCTTATCGTATTGCTTGGTGGAGGCGGTGGACTTGGTGCCTTTCTTGGGGGTGGCTCAGATGGGGGCACTGGTTCCATTTCAAGCAACACTACCACAAGTACTATAAATACGATTGGCAGCATGGCATCCTTGTTACTTGGCAGCGGATACACCAGCACAGCAGAAAGTGGAAATGCCAGTTGGAGCAGTAAGGCTAACACAGGTATATTAGATGACACTGTTGCAAGCACTGCCAGAGAAAAATATACAAAGCTTTTGGGTGATGGCAAGGATACAGTAACCATCCTTGTGTATGCCTGCGGTACTGATTTGGAATCAAGGGGCGCAATGGCTACCAAGGATATGCAGGAAATGCTAAACGCTACAGTGTCCGACAACATCAATCTGTTAGTTTACACAGGTGGCTGCACCAATTGGCAGAATAATGTGGTAAGCTCAAAAACTAATCAGATATATCAGATTCACGGTGGCAAGCTTGATTTGGTTAAGGACAACCTGGGTGATTTGCCAATGACTGATCCGGCCACACTTTCATCCTTTATCAAATGGGGTGGAAAGAACTATCCTGCAGACAGATATGCACTTATTTTCTGGGACCACGGCGGCGGTTCTGTAACAGGCTACGGCTATGATGAAAAGCACAAGACATCAGGCTCTATGGATTTATCCAAGATTAACAAGGCCCTAACAGACGGTGGTTTAAAATACGATTTTGTAGGCTTTGATGCATGTCTTATGGCTACAGTGGAAACAGGCCTTATGCTTGATGCACATGCTGATTACATGATAGCCTCAGAGGAGACAGAGCCAGGCATCGGATGGTATTACACTAACTGGCTGACAGCCCTTAGCAAGAACACCTCAATGCCAACAATAGAGATTGGAAAGAATATAGTAGACGATTTTGTAAGCGCCTGCGGCAGCCAATGCCCAGGACAAAAGACCACACTTTCAGTGGTGGATTTGGCAGAGCTATCAGCTACAGTGCCAGAGGATCTTAAGAGTTTCGCATCATCTACATCAGAGTTAATCGACAAGAAGGAGTATCAGACAGTATCTACTGCCCGCTCGAGCACCAGAGAGTTTGCAACATCATCAAAAATCGACCAAATCGACCTTATTGATTTTGCAATTAAGCTTGGTAACGACGAAGGCAAGGAGCTATCTGACACCCTTAAGAGTGCCGTAAAATACAACAAAACATCATCAAACATGACCAACGCCTATGGCCTTTCAATATACTTCCCTTATAGGACCACAGGCAAGGTAGACAGCGCTGTATCAACTTACGGCCAAATAGGCATGGATGACAGCTACAGTGAATGCATACAGAAGTTTGCATCAATGGCATACTACGGTCAGGCAGCAGGCAGTGCTACCTCAAACAGCTCCCCAGCCAGCATGTTATTTGGCAGCGGAAGTGAAGGCTCTATGGACAGCGCACAGGCCGTAATGGAGTTAATCAATGTATTTATGTCTGCAGGCGGCTCAGGCAGAGATGCAACTGCATTTCTTGATAATGGTGTAGATGCTGATGTTGCAGCAGAATACATCGCTGAAAACAACATTGGCGCTGAAGATTTAAAGTGGCAGACGAACGCCACAGGGGACAAGGTAATCGCCTTATCTGACGAACAGTGGGAACAGGTAGAAGGAATAGAACTTACTACTTTCGTAGATGATGGAGAAAGCTACATAGATTTAGGTTTAGACAACACCTTTGACTGGGATGAAGAAGGCAACTTAATCTGTCCTACAGACAGAAGCTGGCTAGCCATAGATGGACAAATAGTAGCATACTACCACATCGATACTACAGGAGACAGTAGCAACTACACCATCACAGGCCGTGTACCGGTACTACTCAACGGTGAACGCGCAGACCTAATCCTGGTATTTGACAGCGCCAATGAAGATGGCTACATTGC
>JAGBJE010000087.1 GCA_017934625.1 Pseudobutyrivibrio sp.
AAATGAAAGAGGTTGGTGCCCTTTTACTTGATATTTATGGACAGAAGGAACATCAGTCTTTGCTTAATACCAAACGTCATATGGAGCTTTTAGATGAGTATGCCAAGGACGAAATTGGTGACCTTAAAAATCAAGTGGCAGCATGCTATAAGGAGTACAAAGCTCTTACGGCAGAGCTTGATGAGGCTAAGAAGAGTGATGTTTCTAAAGAGCGAGAAATAGTTCTCTTAGAACATGAAATAAATGAAATCGAGGCAGCTAATTTAAAGCCTTGTGAGGATGATGATTTAGAGGATGAATATAAGCGTCTTTCTAATTTTAGCCGAACCATGGAATATTTTGGTAGAGCACATGAGGCCATGGCAGGCGATGGTGGTGTTTCGGATGCATTAAGCTCAGCTATATCGGATATACGATATATTGAGAGTATTGATGAAAAGGCTTCTGAGTTTTTAGCAATGCTTAATGATGCTGATAGTATTATTTCTGATTTCAATAGAGAGCTTTCTAGCTATATGGCAGACACATCCTTCGATGCTGCCAGATTTAATGAGGTAGAGCTTAGACTTAATGAAATCAATAGATTAAAGGATAAATATGGCACCACAATAGAGCTCATATTAGAAGAGCTTAAAAAGAGACAAGAAAAGAAGGCTAAATACGAATCCTTTGACGAATATTTAAGTGAGCTTAAGGCTAAGGTAGATAAATCTACAAAGGAGCTTGAAGCTCTTTGCGGCAAGCTGTCCGATATTAGAAAGAAAAAAGCTAAAGAGCTTTCTGAAAAGATGAAGGAAGCTATGAGCGATTTGAACTTCCTTAACAGTGAGTTTGATGTAGAATTACGTCGCATAGACGGTTTTACTGCTGATGGCTTTGATGATGGGGAATTCGTAATTTGTACCAACCCTGGTGAGCCACTTAGACCTCTTAAGGATATTGCATCAGGTGGTGAGATGAGCCGTATTATGCTTGCTATTAAGACTGTTCTTGCTTCTAAGGGCGGGATTGATACACTTATATTTGATGAAATTGATGCAGGTATTTCTGGTAGAACAGCCCAGGCTGTATCGGAAAAACTTTCCACAGTAGCAGGTAGTCATCAGGTTATCTGTATTACACATCTGCCTCAGATAGCTGCTATGGCTGATACACACTTCTTAATCGAAAAGAGTGTAGCTAATGGTCATACCATTTCAGGAATCAAAAAGCTTTATGATGATGAAACAGTGGAAGAGCTTGCACGAATGCTTGGTGGTAGTGTAATCACTGAGGCAGTTCTTACAAATGCGAAAGAAATGTTAGAGTTAGCAAAAAAATATAAAAATCAATCTTGATTTTTTATATAACACCTGTTATATTTATATCCGCATGGAAACATGCGGATTCTTTTATTCGTTTTGATTATCCCTCATAGCCGATGATGATATGGCAAATGAACAATTTAATAATGTGAAAGAATATATAGTTTACAAGGTAATTAATCGTGACAGGAATTTGGAGTTATTAAAGAATATTCCATATGTGAATTATTTAGACCTTGCTATAGTTTTTTATCAATTACTTCCTGAAACAGTGAATGAAGAGGAAAAGCAAGCAATTCTTATTACCAACAAGCAGCTAATGCTATGGGAGGTTGGTGTTTCGGAGATTATGAATGCCGCAAGTAAGAATACACAAAGAATAATGGGGCTTAAAATTAGAGGAATACTATCTACCATAGCTAAATATTTGGGAGATATTAACATGTTTGAGATTTCTAAAGAGGAGGAATTAGAGATACCTTTATATGTTGTTAGCAATAAAATTAGCTATTATGGAGCAGCAGTACTTTTGTACAAGGATTTTTTGAAGGCTTTAGCAGCAAAGTTTAAATCAGATATTTATATTATCCCTTGTTCCGTACATGAAATTATTGTTCTCAAATCTATAAAAGGTTACCAGATTGATACTTCTGAGCTTAGAGATATGATAGTTCATGTAAACCAACATAATCTTCCGGAGGATCAGATATTATCTAGTAACCTTTATTATTATTCGAGAGATACTAATGTATTAAGCTTTGCTGATTAGTATGCTTTAAGCTTTTTCCATAGTGTAGTGGTGTAATCTAATGTTTTGTCATCATAGGCTGAGTAGATATCACATCTTGCAAGCGTTTCCTTGGTAGGAAATACTGTTTCATCTGCAAGAGTCTCAGCGTCAACGCCTGCGGCAACAGTTAGATTAGGGGTAGCATACCAAACATATTCAAAGTTTTCGGTAGCTGCCTCTTCCTCACACATGAAATCTATCCATTTCATAGCGGCATCATAATGCTTACAGGTACGTGGAACAAACCATGAGTCAATCCAAAGATTTCCGCCTTCATTAGGTACGATATATGCAAGCTTATCGTTGTACTCCATACCCATAGCTGCTTCACCAGAATAGCAGACTGCCATAGCGGCGTCTTCTGAAACCATACATTCGTATGTTTCATCCATAAGATAAGCGTAGACATATTTCTTTTCATTGCAGAGCATATCAAAGGCTTCATCAAGCTGGGCAGTATCTGTTGTATTTATATCGTATCCAAGCATTTTAAGTGGAACCATAAAGGCATCTCGCTGTGAATTAATCATAACTATTTGATTCTTGTAGGCTGGGTCCCACAGACAATTCCAAGAGCTTACTGTTTCTTCGTCTACTTTTTCTGTATTATAAAGGATACCTACAGTTCCATAGAAATAAGGGACAGTGTACTTGTGATTTGGATCAAAGGATTCTGAAGCCTCGATTATGGTAGGATCAATATTTTTGTAATGCTCTAATGAGTTATAATCAATCGGTATTAGTTCACCCTCTTCACGAAGGGTCTCAATCATGTAATCTGAGGTACAGATAACATCATAATTAATGGAACCAGCCTTGTATTTGGCATACATATCCTCAACTGATTCGTATTCTTCGTATTTTACAGTAATACCAGTTTCTTGCTGAAAGCGTTTGAGCACATCAGCCTCGATGTATTTGCCGTAGTTTAGAACCACTAGTGTATCTGAGCTTTCCGCATCATTTCCACAGGCTGTAAAGGAAAAGCAGCTTGTAAGAGTAAGACAGATAATACTAATGAAAGAAACGATCTTCTTTTTCATTATCTTACAACCTCCTTCTTTCTAATTCCCTTTAGGTTTGTTGCTATAAGCATAACAAATGCCAGTAAAAATAGAAGAGTAGACAAAGCGTAAAGCTCTGGCTGAATACCCTTTCTAAGCTCTGTGTAAAGCATGGTAGAAAGTGTATTTACACCGGCGCCTTTTGTGAAATATGTAATAGTAAAATCGTCAAGGGACATGGTAAAGGCCATTAAAAATCCTGATAAAACACCAGGGAATATTTCAGGAAGGATAACCTTGTAAAAGGCGTAGGCTGGTGAAGCACCTAAGTCCATTGCAGCCTCAATGCAGGCATCAGACATAGATTGAAGCTTTGGTAGCACATTGAATATTACATAAGGTACTGAAAATGCTATATGCGCCAGCACAACTGAAAATTCCCCTAGTGAAGTAAATCTTGTAAACAATAGCATTAAGGAGATACCTGTTACAATATCTGCATTTAAAAGAGGAATATTAGTTGCCCCTAGCATAATGGCAGCATGATGCTTTTTCATTCTGTTAATGCCTAAGGCGGCAGTTGTACCGAGAATTGTAGCAAGTATGCTAGAGCTAAGGGTAATTCGCAGGGTTGTCCATAATGCATCCATAATAGTGTCATTGCTAGGCAGGTTAAAATACCATTTAAAGGTAAAGCCACCCCAGACAGTACGTGACATAGAATTATTAAAGGACAATACTATAAGTACCAAAATAGGTGCATACAAAAATAAAAATATTAGGCCAAGGTAAGTGTAAGAGGCGCCTTTTTTAACTTTTCTCATATAAGCATACCTCCATTTTCAGAATCGTCTACCTTGTTCATAATGCTCATTGAAGCAAGAACAAATAGCATAAGTATTATTGAAAGACCAGAGCCTAAGTTCCAGTTTCGTGCAAGTGTAAATTCCTGCTCGATTACATTTCCAATGAGAAGTACCTTTCCTCCGCCGAGAAGGTTAGATACAACGAAGGATGAAAGGGCAGGCACAAATACCATAATGATGCCTGAGATGATGCCATCCTTAGAAAGTGGAAGAGTAATCTTTATAAATGTATTAAGCCAATTTGAACCTAAATCTGAAGCTGCCTCAATTACCTCATCATTAATCTTTGATAAGGAATTGTAGATTGGCAAAATCATATAAGGCAAGAAATCGTAAACCATACCAAGAATAACAGCGGCCTTAGTATAAAGAATATGTATGGTAGGAAGTCCTAGCGCAGTGAGGATGCTGTTAAGTATTCCGTTGTTAGATAGGATATTTTGCCAGGCAAGGATTCTAAGCATAAAATTCATCCACATTGGAAGGATGAAAAGAAATACGATAAATCCTTTGTTTGATATCTTAAGGTTGTGCAAAATCAAAGCAACAGGATATGCCAAAATAAGACATATTACTGTTGTTATAAGGGCAACTTGAATTGACAGCCACAGTGATTTCAGATGAACTGGGTCTGTAATAGCAAGTAAATTAGAAAGTGTAAAGCTTCCATCGCCTGTATTTATTGCATATCCAAGGATATAGAATAATGGAAGGATGGTGCAAATCAATACCCAAAGGGCATAAGGCATAGCCAGGAAGCTGGTGCGAAGCCTGTTACTCATCCTCCTTCATTACCTCCTCATCCTCTGATTCAGGTTTGTTCATGATCTGAATGTTGAATGGAATTACATTCAATGAAACATGCTGACCAACCTCAAAGTATTTGGTTGTATGTACAAGCCATTCATATTCGCCACATTGAACATCTAACTCGTAGTGAACACCCTTGAAAAGACAATCTGTGATAACACCATCCATGAAGCCTTTGCCAGGCTCTAAGAGCTCCACGTCTTCAGGACGAATGACAACATCTACAGGCTTCATAGTACCAAAGCCCTTATCAACACAAGGTACCTGAACACCTAAGAAGGAAACAAGCTCATCCTTTATCATGATTCCTTCAATGATGTTACTTTCACCAATAAAGTCGGCAACAAAGGCGTTTTCTGGTTCGTTATAAATATCCTCAGGTGTGCCAATTTGTTGGATGTAGCCCTGATTCATAACTACGATTGTATCAGACATGGTAAGGGCTTC
This sequence comes from Pseudobutyrivibrio sp., assembly GCA_017934625.1. Lineage (GTDB taxonomy): Bacteria > Bacillota > Clostridia > Lachnospirales > Lachnospiraceae > Pseudobutyrivibrio. The sequence continues at coordinate 5,222 of JAGBJE010000087.1, forward strand.
CTCTTGATCATGAGTTACATATATAAATGTGATGCCAAGCTCCTGTTTAATCTTCATAAGCTCGTACTGCATGCTTTGACGAAGCTTTAAATCAAGGGCGCCAAGTGGCTCGTCTAAAAGAAGCACCTTAGGCTCGTTTACTATGGCTCTTGCGATAGCGATACGTTGCTGTTGACCGCCTGATAGTGAATTGATAGAACGCTTTTCAAAGCCATCAAGATTAACGAGCTTGAGAGCATATTTTATTTTGTCATCAATATATTCCTTTGATTTTTTCTGAATCTTTAATCCAAAGGCAATGTTTTCAGCAATTGTCATGTGTGGGAATAAAGCATATTTCTGGAATACTGTATTGATAGGACGAAGATTTGCAGGTAGAGCGGTGATGTCGTTTCCATTTAAGTAGATTTTACCTGAATCAGGTTTCTCGAAGCCTCCTAATAATCTAAGGGTGGTTGTCTTGCCACAGCCTGATGGACCAAGAAGAGTTACAAATGAATTTTCCTTAACATAAAGGCTTAGCTCATCTAAAACTAGCTGCTTGCCATAGCTTTTTGAGACATGGTCGTATTGAATAAATTCCAAATGTTTTTCCTCCTAAATATATAAACATACAAAAAGAGCTCCGAATCAGACTCGAAAAAATATCCGTATCTGTTTATTTTCGTGCTTTTCTGTATCATATTTATTCATAAGTTAGGCACAAAGTTAGGCATTTTCAAAAAATGCGGCCGAGAACCCTCGACCGCTTTAAAAGGTTTTAGCCCAGCGTGCACTCTGAACTTACAAAAGGCAAAAATCATTATACCAAATTACCGAGTAAATATA
>JAGBJE010000088.1 GCA_017934625.1 Pseudobutyrivibrio sp.
CCACAGGGTTTTCTGGTCTAAACAAGATTGTGTTATCTACATATTCAACCTCTACTCCCTCAGCTGGCTCATTAATAAATGTCCACGCCTCATCGGTGGCTCTATAATAGTTATCCACATAGCTATAAAACTTGCTAACAATAACCACCGCCAGCACTACTAAAACAACGCCTATTACTATTCTTCTAGTCTTCTTATTCTTCATCCTTATATCCTACTGCTAATCTATTTATTTGGGTGGCGATGTAGCCAGCCCCATATCCATTATCTATATTAACCACGGAGATTCCATTTGCGCAAGAATTAATCATTGTAAGAAGCGCGGAAATTCCGCCCATATTTGCGCCATATCCTACACTGGTAGGAACTGCAATCACAGGAACCTTCACCAGGCCTCCTACAACAGAGGCAAGGGCGCCCTCCATTCCTGCCACAGCCACCACGCAGTTTGCGCTATTTAGAGCATCCACATTTGAAAGCAAGCGATGTATTCCGCTAACTCCCACATCAAACACTCTATTAACCTTGCTACCAAAATACTCTGCCGTCTGAGCCGCCTCTTCTGCCACAGGGATATCCGCTGTTCCAGCTGTTACCACGGCGATTTCACCTACAAGCTCTGGCTGCTTCACCTCAGGAGCCACTACCTTTAGAATCCTGCTGACCTTATCGAAGCTTACCTCAGGCAAGGCTGTCTTTACTATATCATATTGATGCTCTGATGCCCTGGTACCAAACACCTGGCCTTCTCTTTCATACATTTTTTTATAAATATCCACCAAAAACTCATCTGGCTTTCCTTCGCAGAAAATCACCTCTGGAAATCCCGTGCGTCTTTTTCTATCGTGGTCTAATCTTGCAAAATCCATGTGAGCCCCTCCTGTAAGACTATGCCTTTGTGGTCATATTATATAACGAAAAGAACCAGTATTTCTACTGGTCCTTTTTATTATCATGTCATATCATATCCATATACGCTTCCGCAATCCTATTATAGTCAATCTGGTTGGTGATTTTCTCCACCTTGAAGTCGTCCTCCCCAACCTTTATTCGGTAAATAAAGCACCCTTCGTCGCTCACCGTATCTCCTTCAACAAGAGCTGCTGCAACGTATGATTTATTTTCGAATTCAAACTGATCTATGACTGCCATTTCGACTTCGTCACCATCTCTGGTATTCACCACAAATGTAATATACTCTCTAAATTCATTATCCATATGGGATCCTCCTTTTAGGATTCATAGCTCTCCCGTTATATGGCAATATATTACACTATAAATGTGTCGATAGTAAGCAAAATCTATGAACTATTCGTAAATAGTATATGTTTGTGGGGTGCAATTCACCGAAGATTCATACATGAACGTTGATTCCACAGGAAAGCGCACCATTAGCCTTTCACCGCACCACCTGTAACACCTTCAACGTAGAACTTCTGCATGATGATGAATAGGATTGAAATAGGCACCGCAATCATAAGACCGCCGCAGCAGAAGTATGCGAAGTACTGGTTAACAAGTGCTCTCTGAAGCAGGTTGAAAAGTCCTAAAGCCATTGTCCAGTCAGCTGCATCCTTTGACTTAATCATAAGTCTTACCATTACGAAATCCATCCAAGGATTAAGGAATGAGTTGATAACTGTGTAAACAATCATTGGCTTTGAAAGAGGTACTACAATCTTTGCAAAGATTGTTGCCTCTGATGCACCCTCAAGCTTTGCTGCTTCGTGAAGTGAAGTAGGAATTGTATCGAAGAATCCCTTCAAAATCAGGTAACCAAGACCTGATGCACCCGAATAAAGGATAATAAGTCCTACTACACTATCAGTAAGTCCAAGCATCTTCAAAATGAAGTACATAGCAATCATTGAAAGTACGCCTGGGAACATACCAAGGATGAGTGAAAAGCTCATAAGCTTCTTTCTACCCTTAAATTCAATAAATGAAAATGCGTAAGCTGTCATGATTACAAATATTGATGAAACAAGACAGCTGAATACACCAATAATCATTGAATTCTTAAACCATGCAGGGAAATTTGCTGCTGCATCTGGCTCAAAGAAAAGCTGATGATAGTTTGCAAGTGTCCACTGTTCTGGGAAGAAATGATTTGTATTAATTCCCTTTTCCACACTAAATGTTGTTACAACCAACCAAAAGATTGGTATCAACCAAATAAATGCAAGTACTGCAAGGAAGATATGTCTTCCAACTATTTTCCATGTTTTTTTCATTATCTGTATACCCCCTCTTTATCTCCACCTATCATTCTTGAGAAAGTAAGAAGTGAAAGGGCTGCACAAACTACGAATGTTACGATACCAATTACTGATGCCATCTTGAAGTTACTGTACTCATTTGTAAGTCTGAATAACCAGGTGATAAGCAAGTCAACCTCGTTGGCATGTGAATTAGCCATAGCCATATTTGTTGTCTGGTAATTGTATGTAAGTAAGTAAATAACGTTAAAGTTATTGATATTAGCAATAACTGACTGAATAAGTGATGGGCCTGTAATGAACAATACATAAGGCATTGTTATCTTCCAGAAAATCTGGAACTTGTTGGCACCATCAATCTTTGCAGATTCAATCTGGTCTGATGGAATATTCATAAGAATACCTGTAGCAACAAGCATCTGATAAGGAATACCTACCCAGATATTTACAAGAATAATTGTTATGTGTGCCCAAATTGGACGCGATAAAAATGGGATGCATGCATCGCCTGCATTAAGCAATCCAATGTTCTTGAAGAAATCAAGAATTCCAACATTTGAACAAAACGTATTTACGATACCATTATCACCAAACATCTTACTGATAAGAAGTAGTGTAACGAACTGTGGAATACCGATTGTGATTACAAAAAGTGTTCTCCACATTCCCTTGAATTTAGTATCCTCATGGTTGATAAACTGAGCAAGAAGGATACCACCAAGGAATGTTGTAGCTGTTGCTAAAACTGCCCAAACTAAAGTCCATATTAATACTCTTACAAATGCATAACCAAATGTGATTGTCTGGCTTGTTGTAAACAGATTTACGAAATTTTTTAAACCAACCCATGTAAATAAATATGATGGTGGCTGATGATTCTCATCATAATTCGTAAATGCGATACATACCATGAAAAGTATAGGAATAATATTAATAAGAATTACACCAATACTTGGCAAGGTAAGAAGTGTGATGTGAAATCTTTCGTTTTTGAATGAAGCAATATCATCCTTAATGTTATTAATGTGTTCACCATTTTCACTCATCTGCTGAATGCGGTAAACAGCTTTTATATTCTGTAAATATAATACGATAAATGCAATGATTACTAAGATAGCAATGATTCCGTAAAGAAGGATTAGTAATGAGTTATCATAATCATTAACAGTTTTTTTCATAGTTACTATATCAAAGACTTCTTCTCTTTGAACTGTACCAAGAGTGTTAAGCTTTGATAGATAAGGTGCGAATACACCAAAAAGTGAGGCTAAAACTCCCACCTCAAGTAAAGTCATAAGTATTCCGCGTACAAACTGCTTTCTTCCGAAATAGCCTGCACCCATTATTACAAGTGATAATTTAACCCAAATGTCGCCATGCACAACGGCTTGACCAAAATCTTTAAAGTAGTTGCCTATTTTCTTCATCTTTGTCCTCTTCATATAAAAGGCTTCTCCCTAAAGGGAGAAGCTGTCACGCAGTGACTGATGAGGG
>JAGBJE010000089.1 GCA_017934625.1 Pseudobutyrivibrio sp.
GTTATGGAGATTGCAAAGTTTTATACAGATGCATTCTTCAAGGATTTTGATGCAGTTGGAAACAAGCGCCCAGATGTGGTTGAGCCTGCAACTAACTGTATTCCAGAGTTTATTCATATGGTAGAGGTTCTTCTTGAGAAGGGCTATGCTTACGTTGCTGGTGGCAATGTATATTTTGATACAAGCAAGCTTGAGGATTATTATGTATTCTCATCATCAGTTGAGAAGGAAGCTCTTGAAGTAGGTGTTCGCGATGATGTAGAAGAGGATGCTAACAAGAAAAACAAGACTGATTTTGTACTTTGGTTTACAAAGTCTAAATTCGAGGATCAGGCCCTTAAGTGGGATAGCCCATGGGGCGTAGGTTACCCAGGATGGCATATTGAGTGCTCATGCATTTCTATGAAGCACTTGGGCGAGTATATTGATATTCACTGCGGTGGTGTTGATAATATCTTCCCACATCATACTAACGAGATTGCCCAGTCTGAGGCTTATCTTGGACATGAGTGGTGCAAGTACTGGTTCCATAGCAATCACCTTAACGACCAGTCAGGTAAGATGTCTAAGTCCAAGGGGGCAATCCTTACAGTTTCTGTACTTCAGGAGAAGGGCTATGACCCACTGGTTTATAGATTCTTTTGCTTACAATCGCACTATCGTAAGCCACTTGTATTTTCTTGGGAGAATCTTGATAACACAGTTACAGCTTACAACAAGTTAGTCAAGAGAGTTTCAGAGCTTAAGGCAGAAGGCGCTGTTGATGAGGCAGTAAAGGCAGAGTACGAAGGTAAATTCTTAGATGCTGTATCAAATGATTTGAACACATCTATGGCTATCACTATTTTATATGATGCACTTAAGGCGGATACAAACGATGCAACAAAGCTTGCACTTGTAGAAAGCTTTGATAAGGTATTATCACTGGATTTAATAGGACATGCAAAGGCTCTCGCTGATGCTGGTTCATCAGTAGATGCTGAGCTTGAGGCATATATTAACGATGCTATCGCACGTCGTGCTGAAGCTAAGAAGGCAAAGGATTTTGCAACAGCTGACGCAATCCGCGATGAGCTTTTAGCAAAGGGTGTAGAGATCAAGGATACTCGTGAAGGAGTAGTATGGCATCTAGTTTAAATGAATATTTAAATGACAAATTTAATATTGAACCAAAGGATATCAGAACATATTCGCCACTTACACTAGCGTATATTGGTGATGCAATTTTTGATGTAGTTATTCGTTCTATACTTGTGAACAAGGGGAATACTCCTGTTAATAAGCTGCATCAGCGTGCTAGTCAGATAGTTAAGGCTACCACCCAGGCTGCCATGGTTATGGCACTTATGGATGAGCTTACAGATGAGGAACGTGACTATTATCGTAGAGGTCGCAATTCCAAGCCTCATACCAAGGCAAAGAATGCATCCACCATGGATTACCTGGAGGCTACAGGTTTTGAGGCGGTAATTGGATACCTTTATCTCACAGGTGATATGGATCGTATATGCGAATTAGTTAATCGTGGAATCGAACTGACAGGTCTAGATATTTTGGATTAGTAACTATATTAAGTTTATTTAGAAAGAGTAAGGCAGTTTCAATAAATTATAGGACAGTATTCAGATAACAATGTATTAGATTTCTGAATGAGACATAAGTCGAATGAAGAATTCTAATTATTGTTAGCGTAGAATACTGTATAAATACTTGGACAACTGCCGTAGGTTTTAGAATGGAAGAAAGTAGAATTGTAGAAGGTCGTAATGCAGTATTAGAGGCCTTCAGAAGTGGAAAGACAATTGACAAGCTGTTTGTTTTAGAGGGCTGCAAAGATGGCCCAGTGCAGACAATACTTAGGGAAGCTAAGAAAAGCAAAGATACTGTTATTAGCTTCGTTAAAAAAGAACGCTTAGACCAGCTCTCAGAGACAGGTAAGCATCAGGGCGTGCTGGCTTATGCGGCAAGCTATGATTATGTTGAATTAGATGAAATCATGGCTCGTGCCAAGGAAAAGGGCGAGGCTCCATTCCTTATAATCCTTGATAATATCGAGGATCCTCACAACTTGGGCGCAATCATTCGTACGGCTAATCAGGTTGGCGCTCACGGTGTTGTCATTCCAAAGCACAGAGCTGTTGGTCTTACTGCCACAGTAGCAAAGGCATCTGCGGGGGCAATTAACTATACTCCTGTCGCCAAGGTTACCAACATCAGCAAGACAATGGAAGAGCTTAAAGCACAGGGCATGTGGTTTGTATGTGCTGATATGGGTGGCACCACCATGTATGACCTTAACCTTACAGGCTCAATAGGTCTTGTTATTGGCAACGAAGGTCACGGTGTTTCGGATTTAGTAAAGAAGAACTGCGACATGGTAGCTTCAATCCCAATGTATGGAGATATCGATTCACTTAATGCATCAGTTGCATGTGGTGTTCTTGCGTACGAGGTTGTTAGACAGAGAATAAACAATACTAAGTAGAGGATTCAATGGATTCGAAAAAACAGTATTCTAATTATTCAGATGAAGAACTGGTTAAAATGTATCAGGGCGGCGATCAGGCTGTCCTGAATTTTATATGTGAAAAGTATAAGCCTTTAGTGTTGAAAAACTCTAAGAAATATTTCCTTGTTGGTGGAGAAAATGAGGATTTGATACAGGAGGGGATGATAGGGCTTTTTAGTGCGATAGGAGATTATGACATTACCTCTGAGGTTACATTCTTTCATTTTGCCCAGATGTGTATTGATAGGCAGATGATCAAGGCTATAGAGGCAAGTAATAGGAAGAAGCATTCGCCTCTTAATGCCTATGTGTCACTGTATGATGAAGGCGGTGAAGAACTGGAGGAGCCAGCGTATCTTGCGGACGATCCAGCAGAATTAGTAATAGAGGCCCAGGAGAATCTTGATTTAATTGATAGATTAAAGAAGGCTCTCTCTCCTATGGAGAAGCAGGTGTTTGATTTGTACATGCAAGACCTTGATTATAAGGAGATAGCAGCTAAGCTAGGCAAGCCTGAAAAATCCATCGACAATACACTCACACGTATAAAATCAAAGGCAAAAAATATCTAAAATGGCAGAAGCTTTTTAAAAATTATTGAAGTAGAGATAATACAGCTTCCATGCTTGTATTGGCTTGGGCTAACATAGATTGTCCAGCCTGTTGTAAAATATTATCTTTTGAATAGCGGACCATTGCATCTGCCATATCTGTATCACGAATTCTAGATTCCGCAGCTGTGGTATTTTCAACTACATTATCCACATTTTTTACAGAGTGTTCCAGTCTGTTTTGAACAGCACCAAAGTAGCTGCGCATATTTGAGACTTTGTTAATTGCATCAGCCACAACA
>JAGBJE010000090.1 GCA_017934625.1 Pseudobutyrivibrio sp.
ATCTCACCACTTGTATATCCTAAAACCTTTAGCATTGAAATAGATACAGTATTCTTTTCAATGATGATTTTGGTAAGAAGCAGGATTAAAAGCATTGCAAGTATTAGACATCCCACTGCAAAATAATCCATATATCCTCCCATTGAATGGTCTAGCTGCCTTACCATCTTTAGGATATCCTCCACTGTAACTACAGAAAGAATGTAATCCTCATCTATATCTGTTATTTCAGCATCTGACAAAAAGCCAGTATAGTGCCCCTCATCATAATCAAAAACCTTGTTAAAATTATCGTTTGGCATGAATATTGCAACGATACCCTCCTGGTCATAAATACCTACTATCGTAAATACGTATTCATCACTGGTGTACTTTTCCTTGAGAGTAATAGTCTGCCCTTCCTCTAGTCCAAACTTATCTGCAAATGGAGATGATACCCATACCTCATCTTTATCTACAGTACCATCAATGCTAAAGTAATCACTATCCTCTATATAACCGTAGGCAGTTACTTCTTCACCAATATGCACTCCATCAACAGTAAGAAGGCCTCTTGAGCTATATTTTTCTGCTGATGGCTCCTTTGTTGTAATATCATTTCCATCTGAATCCTGCAGTGATTTTAAAATATATTGATAATCTGCAATCATGTAATCCGGCGCATGCTTCTGATAGTTAGCAAGTGTAGATGGCAATCCCACTGCAAAACCAAGGAGAATCATTACAAAAAATATTCCTAAAGCCAGGGTGAAATATCCTGTTGCATTTTGCATAAGTACCCTTATTCTAAATCTGTTTAAAAATCTCCACTTAGGTAATCTAATAGCCTTCTTTCTCTTGGAGCGACTTAAATCTCTTCGCAAAAACTTAAGTGGCGAGAAGGAAAGCTTGGACCTAATCACTACAAAGTTAATTAGTATTACCAAAATAGATGGATAAACCGTAGTCTTAACAAATGCATCAATATTCCATAGGGTTTCGTAAGTAGGCAAGCTGTAGGAATTGTAATACATCATAACAACTACTTCCTTGAAAACTGTATAGCCAAGCACATTTCCAACTATGGCAGCAAGCAAAGTGACAATAATAGGCACTGCTATGTAATGTCTTAGCATCTCACCTTTTGTGTAGCCTGATGCTCTAAGAGTTCCTATCACGCTGGCTTCATTGATGATAGTGTTGCTTTCTGTAATAGCAAATATAAAGGCAATAACTGCAATAAGAATAATAAGTAGCACCTCTCCCATAGCTTTGTCGCTACCCATATCCTCTGGTGCAAAATGAATAGCCTGATTTACGTACTCTGGCACATAGCCTGTCACCTCATTTAAGTGTTCTAAATCTGGGTTATCCTCATCTCCACCTGTTGCAGCAAGTATATAAAGGCGTTCTACCAAATCATCAGAAAGCTCCTTTTGCTCCTCAGTATCAGCAGGCGCATCATTATATGTAAATGCATATTGGTATACAGTATCTTCACCTAGTTTATCAAAAGCATCTTCCGTAACAAGACCTATATCAAAGGTCATAGCATTAAACATCACATCTGTGTTATCTTCAAATAGCGTGCTATAATCAGGCAAAGCAAAAAGACCTGTAATCTTCATCATTTTGCCATCAACTTCTATTTCATCATTTACAGTAACGCCTATGTTAGCTGCATGCATTCTATCTATAGCAATCTCGTTATCCTTAGAAGGAAGCTCGCCTTCCATAATGCAAGGCTTATTAACCTTATCCCTGATTACAAATACTCTTACAGTATTTTTTCCCTCAGATACCTCTTTATAAAACTGTTTGTAAACAGTAATATCCTCTTTTTCAATAGCCTCTATCAGCTTATCACTAGCCTCTTCCTTAAGATTAAAATGTCCATCCTCAATATTATATTTATCATAAGCATTAAGAGCTGCTGTTTCCATGCTATCATTTGCCACAAACATTCCGGAAACAAATCCTATTACGATTGTCATTATGGCAAAGAGAGCAAAATATTTTTTCCATTCACTTCCGATTTCTCTTGGAATTCGTCTTGTTAAAGGGCTTCTCATTACCAATCAATCTCCTTAGCACTAATCTTATTCTCGTTAATAATATCCTTTCTCACCCTACCATCCCTTAGCTTGATGGTGTGGTCAGCCATGTGAGAAATTGCCTCGTTATGTGTAACCATAATTATGGTATTTCCGTAGCGCTTGTTTACATCCTCGATTAACCCAAGAATCTCCTTGGATGTGTTGTAATCAAGGGCTCCTGTAGGTTCATCACACAACAGGATATTAGGATTTTTGATAATTGCTCGTCCGATAGATGTGCGCTGCTGCTGTCCACCCGATAACTGATTTGGTAGCTTATGACGGTGCTCATATAATCCCAGCGTCTTTAACAAATCATCTATGTCCAGTGGATTATCCGATAAATATGCACCTACTTCGATATTCTCTTTTACATTTAAGTTTGGAATTAGATTATAAAGCTGAAAAACATATCCTAGATGCTTTCTGCGATAGTTGGTCAAAGCCTTTTCGCTCATATCCTTAAGCTTTTCACCGTCTATAGAAATGTATCCTGAATCGGCACCATCGATGCCACCAATTATGTTAAGTAGTGTGGATTTACCTGAACCTGATGGTCCAAGCAATACACAAAACTCTCCTTTAGCAACAGAAAAATCTGTACCTCTCAGTACCTCCTGCCTACTGTCGCCTGTTCCAAATGCCTTATGGATGTCCCTTACCTCTAAAAACTTATCTGGCATATCATTCCTCCTGTATTACATATATTCTAACCCTTGTTAGTTATTTCTAACCGATATGATATACCTTTTCTTTTTCCATTGCAATACAAGACATTATTTTTTCACAGCAATCCTTAATCATAAAATAGACCCATGAAAGTCAAAAGAGACTAGAGAAAAACTCTAGTCTCTTGTTAATTATTATGCTTCCTGTAGTATTGCTTCTACCTGATCCTTCTTTTCAAAAAGTACGCATCCGCCTACATGGTCATCCTTTAGAATATCCCCGGACTGTAGAACCTCAAACAACCGCGAAGATATTGCGCCCTTTAATCCCATATCCATTACATTTGTATCCGAGAAAGGTGAAAATGGACAAGGCTCAGCGCCACCATGTGAATTAATATGGAAAAATCCTCTACCTGCTGCAACACATCCACCTGAGGACTTTTCATCTCCAGGAAATGATATAAACACCATATCCTCATATTTTTCTCTAAGCTCAGATATCCTAGCTCTTAATCGCTCTTCTGAGGCTTCCTCCAAAGCAAGATGCTTGCTTTCCTCAGAAACAGGCACATACTCTACATAGATAACAGCTTTGCATCCATAGCCCTGCAGCATGGAAACAAAATCATCTGAAAGAACATCATCAAAGTTTTCAGTAGTAACTGTTACGGAATTACCAAAAATCTGCCCGTTTTTCTTAAAGGTTTCCATATTGGAAATCAGCTTTTCATAGATGCCTTCACCACGTCTTGCATCTGTAGCTTCTTTATGCCCCTCGATACTCATAATAGGTACAAGGTTTCTGTTCTTATCAAACAAATCAAAATACTCATCGCTGATAAAAACGCCATTTGTGAATATAGGAAATAGTATATTAGGCTTAGTTGCGGCAGCCTTAATTACACCCTTTCTAAGAAGAGGCTCACCACCTGCCAAAAGAATAAAGCTAATTCCTAAATCCTCAGCCTCGTTAAATATGTTAAGCCAGTTATCATCAGTAAGCTGATTAACAGGCTCACAATCCTTAGTGGCCTCGTTTTGTCTGGAATAACAGCCAGCACAATGAAGATTGCAATTGCTGGTTATAGATGCAATAAGAAATGGTGGAACATGTAGACCGTCAGCTTCATACTTTCTTCTAATTTCAGAAGCCTTCTTAGTAGCCAGAGCAAACTTTCCCAT
>JAGBJE010000091.1 GCA_017934625.1 Pseudobutyrivibrio sp.
CATTTACGGCACATATCTTTTCCTCTGGACTATACTTTACTTTTCTTCCCAATAAAATAAGCTCCCTTCCAGGCAACAAGTTTTTATTATTTCACTTGTCTACCTAAAAGGGAGCATATCATTATACAACGATTACCGAGGTTTATCATCATTCAATTTGTAAATTTTAGTTTGATGAAGAAGGATGTGGCATGTAATCATACAGCTTAAGTGCTGTTGATGAAATAGGCATACTCTGTAGCACTACCTTGCCAGGGCCGGTTACAACAGTGTTGAATAATCCTTCACCACCGAAGAGTACATTCTTTACACCCTTGATAGTGCGAATCTCCATTTTGCAGTTTTCTGACATTGCAGCAAGATTACCAGAATCAACAATCTTTACCTGACCTGCTGCAAGTTCATAATCATGTGCTGAACCATCAATCTCAAGGAAAACTATACCTGTTCCAGTGAATTTTCTCATAAGGAAACCTTCACCACCAAAAAGGCCGCCGCTAATCTTCTTTTGAATGAACACCTCTGACTTAACATCTCCCATAGTTGCAAGATAAGAGCCCTTCTGAACTATAAGTCCATTACCAGGTGTAATTTCAATAGCTCTGATTGAACCTGGGAACTTAGATGCAAATGCAATCTCTCCTGCACGATTTGCAACGTAAGTGTTTAAAAACATGTTTTCACCTGTGAGAAGTCTGCCAAACATCTTGCCTAAGCCCCCGGCTTCTGTCTGCATCTCAATGCCATCATCCATCCATGACATGGCACCTGCCTCACACTGAATTGCCTCCCCCTGATTCAACTGACACTTAAGTACTGGTAAGCTATCACCTTTAATTTCGTAATTCATAAAACTCCTCCTTTTTTGATTTACATCAAATCTATTTTATTGTATGCCTCATTAATTATAGAATACACATCAGCCCCGTAAATATCAAGACCATCAGCCTTTATCTGAATAACCTCTGGAATGCCAAAGTAGCCATTAGCTAAGGCTTTAACATAGCCAAATCCATAATCCTCCGGTGTAAAATCACCACCTGCTGTAGTCACATAAAATAATCTTTTAGCATTACATAGGCTAACAGGGGCTCCCTCCTCAGAATATTTAAAAGTAACTCCTACCACACTAACCTGCTCTAAATACTGTTTCAACATAGCTGGAAAAGATAAATCCCAATAAGGAGCCGCTATCACAATTGTAGAAGCTGCAGCAAATTGCCTTGCATACACAAATATAGGATTATCAAAATCCCCTTCTGAAACCAGCCTTTCTCGCTGATTCAAAAATTCCTCATTAACAACTGGAAAATTAATATCTTTAAGAACTACCTCCTGATATGAGTCCCCAAGCTTATTAAGTAGCTTTTCAGCCAAGGCCTTTGTTCTTGATTCTTTACGCACACATGCATTTACAAATAATACTGACTCCATGATTTTACCTCCTTTAGGAAAAAACTAGATTTCTAAAATCCACCATTCCATCAAGTTCCTTAGTAGCATA